>JAFDGA010000096.1 GCA_019309545.1 Deltaproteobacteria bacterium | reverse complement strand
CGGCTGCAATGATTACCACCACCAAGGGGCATTATTGGTTGCACCCGTCGGACAAAGATGTGGGGCGAGTACCAAATTATCAGTGGGTACATTTAGCCATGACCTACAACGCCAATGTTTTGGTTGATAATTTTAAACTATACAAGAACGGGGAGCTTATCGCCTCCACAACCGCTGAGGGAAAAATTAAAAGTAGTATGGCTCCATTGATTGTAGGATATTTTGGACGTTGGAAACTGGATGAGCTGCGTATATGGAACCGGGCTCTCACCGAGGCCGAAATTAAGGCCAATATGAACAAACCCTTAGTAGGTAACGAGGCTGGACTACAGGCTTATTATAATTTCGATCAAACCACCAAGGACCTCACCGGACACGGAAATAATGGGGTCCTGATGTACCGGGAAGCCTATGTGCCAAAATGATCTGAAACACAAATTTCTGCTTCCTGGAGGAAATAGGGGAACATAAACTCGCAAAATTACTGCGGTGAACCCAAACTCATTTTTGTCGGGGCGGGAGCTTAACCCGCCCCGACATTTACTAGGCCCGGACCTTTCATATACCAGGAAATTAAGCCCGGCTGGCAAATCCTACCCAGAATGCTCATCTTTCCCCAATTCTACTCAGCCCTGAATCAGACTTGATTTGACAGTACCCCTCTGGTGTGGTTTCCTGCTAAGCTCTCCTTGCCATCAACCCGCAGCCGTCACCGCCGCCTCCGACCGGCAAATTTTGGGCCCATTGTCGCCGGCCCTTGCGGCTTCGCTCCCAGGCCAGCCGTAGTTAAAAGTTGAAACCATTTCTATGAATCGCACCCATGAACATTGCAGTCAAAAGGAATCGTCATAATTATTACTTCGGCCTTAAAATAGATAATATTGGGAAGCCGGTAACTTATCCGCAAAGGCGCACTGTCTCTATTAACTTCTGGTAATTCCATTGCAAAAGATTAATCAATTTCGTGGTCTGAGTGATGAAACGATATTCAGTGGAAATCGTTCTGGGTTAGATGTCCTTCCCATTTCCGGATTAGACCCATGAGGTGATGGCCTGATTTACAAAAATCTTCGACCAGATTTACAAAAATTAGATCCCGCCGGTAAGGGGCCTGACGTTTAAGGCGTTGCAACCCAATGCAGGCCACATGAATCTGATTGCAGAAGCGATCTATACGGTCTTCTAACATCGCACTACCCGTCCCGTGTCATCGTGGTCGTGATTATTCACAGCCTCCCAAAGTTCAAAAACCTTTCTGTCGTGTTCTACCCGACCAACGAACCGTTCTGACAGACTCTCCCTGCAATTAAAGGCAAGCTCAAACAACTCTTCCAACTTACTCTCCAGCCGAGATAGAATACGCCAAAAGAGAAATCCGGAAAGGCCGGCAAAGAATCCGATCAGGGAAATCAGTATCCCAATATGATATCTCAAATCAGTGTAATCCATGATGATAACTTCCGATTTTGACTAAGTTTTTAAGCCTGCCATTAAATCCAGTCACTTAATTTGGCCTGATTAATTTCTGCCACGGGTATTTTCCTCGGACTTGCTTGTTGATCGTTGGCTTTTGCCAGGCCGGCGCGGAGCGCCCCTAAGCCCAGAGCACTCATAATCCCCAGCAAAGTCTCATAAATATTATCGTCAATCCAGCCCCCGGCCCGGGCAAAAGTCAACAGGGCCAGGGCCAAAGCCACCAAATAAGTCTTTTTACCCACAAGTTTCTTTTTCATTATTCCTCCCAGCCCACCGCCTTGATCACCTGATTGGCGGTATTTTCGTTATCCACGTAAATTTTATTACCGTCCAGGATGCCGCAGTCAAACGGCACTGAGCCGCGCACCCCCTTAAAATCCACTGAGGGCGGATAGACATGGAATACCTGGGCCATATTGGTACCATCGTAAGAAATTGCCACCTTGACATCATAACCGCTTGCAGGGCTAAATCCTGGGCTGTAAAGCCATCGATTGCCCCGGAGCAGATATCAATCGGCACATTCCAGTTGACCCGATTGCCCTCCTTCCAGAACCGCACGATGTTGCTGCTGGCGTTGTTCAGGATCATCCCCAGATAGCGGAAGTTGGTATTGGGCAGCACCATGAACCAATCTCCCTGGGTCATAGTCAAGGCCGAGCCAGAATAGGTGACCGTCCCGTCCGTGCCGTTATCATTATTGTTGGCAGTGATGGTGCGGATCCGCCCCTTGGACGTGCCCGACAGCACCAGGAGCTTGGCGTTCTGTAGCTCATTAGTGGTGAAGCCATAGCCAATATTGCTACTGTTGGCATTGTTGCGTAGGGTAATCACCTGGCTGGCCTGCGAGGAATAGCGCATTACCGGCATGGCCTTCAAGGTGAAGGTGGTATCGGCATCCCCGGCAATGGCATAAACGCAATACCACTGATCGGCTTTCTCGTTGCCCCAGAACTGTGCAGCGGTGTCAAAATCCATGACCACATCGCTGCTGTTGGCCCGATACTTGCCGTCCGACAATCCCCCGTCCACAAACAACCCCCGGTGCACCGGACAAGGGAAACCACATAACATCACCCGCGCCGGGCAATCCGCAGTCGCCGGTATCTTTACCTGCGTAGCGTCCACCCACTCCAGATTCGGGCAATAGGTCAGGTCAAAGGCCTCCACC
>JAFDGA010000095.1 GCA_019309545.1 Deltaproteobacteria bacterium | reverse complement strand
GGGCAGTATTGGGCCTTCTACCGGCTGGCGGAATACTACTTTTGCAGCAATGACCCGGCGGCCTGGGAGATTTTGGAAAACTGGGTCAATTGGCTTGATACCTATGTTGCCACCTAGGGGAGAAAAACCATGCATGAAAGATGTGTAAAATGTGAGCATTGGGATTGGAATCAACAAACCGATATAAAAATTTAAACCACCTGATTTTATAGAGGTCACTATGGCTTTTCCAACCGATTTAACCAACGCGGTAGATGGTGTTACCGAGATCCTGGCTGCGCATTTGAACAACCTGGAGGCCAAGATCGGGGTCGACGGCTCGGCGGTGGTCAGCTCTCTGGACTATCTGCTCAAAAATTCTGGCAGCATTGACCCAGGTCACCTGCACAGTGAGCTGTGGCAAAGCGACGGCGGCGGAGTGGCAATTGATGTCGATAACCTGGGCAATATCACTATGCAGCCGGGCTGGCTTTCTTCCAAGACCGGCGGGACCGGGTCTAATAAGGTCGGTTATTGGTTCCCCATTTGCAACGTTATCCTGAAGGCGCAATATGCCAACTCCAGTTGTATTGTAACTTCTTCCTTTGTAAGAACGGCGGCGCAGCCTTTAGTTCGTATGAAAGTTGTCAGGTTTTCCTGCGGGTAAAACAGCAAAGCGCCCTGGGCAATCCGCCCATCGTCGACTTGCAAATCCCTCTTTCTTGCGGAATTAAAGACACTGAAGTTGTTTTTGTTCTGACCACCAATGACGCCAACAAGACCGAAGGCACTCTCTATATTCAGAATAATACTAATTTTGAGAGCTTTACCATCAGCGCCTTTAATAAGAATCGGGATACTGCAAACTCTATTCTTACCATTATCGACTACAACACCGCGGGAGTGGCGGCCCTGCCCGCTGGCACCCAGTATGCCGCTACTATGGGGGTCTACACCAACAACGGCAATGTCGGTATCGGCGTAACTGCTTTTGGCAACAATGCGGTAAACGTCATAGGTATGGGAAATTGCACCGCCCCGACCACGGCTCCCAGTGACATGGCCCAACTTTGGGTAGAGGACATTGCCGGAACCGCGGGCAAGGCCGGGCTGCACATGATGGCCGAATCCGGCACCGAGAAATTGATTGTGGCCGGGATTATCCGCAAGACCACTACCGGCGATCCCTCTCAGGTCCACGAGGGCCTGATGTGCATAAACACCAATGACAACACCGTCAAGATCTATGCCGACGGCGGCTGGCGGCAACTGGCCAGTTGGTAACAGGGAACTATCCATGTCTAATCAAGTAAATAAAGCCCAAGACGAGGTCCAGGAATTAAAGGACAAAATCCGCGCAGTAGAAATTGAAAATCGGGAGCTTAAAAAGGCCTTTCTGCAGGAACGTAACGTGTGCCTGGGGTTCCAGATGCAGCTCATTCACGAGATGCGGCAAAAGGTCCAGGCGGAGTTGGCTCAGCTAACGGAAGCATAGGATGGCTAAATACGGTTCAGGGGTAAAATACGGCACCGGAGTGAAATACGGGACTGGACTGCAATACGACTACAGTTCCCTATTGCCCATCTGGTTTTCCGAGTTTGGCTTTAACTACGACAGTTGCTATGATCCTGGGGCGGTAGCTTCGGTGGTGATCGGCTGTCTATACATCTACCTGCGGAATGGCAATGAGACAGCCTGTAACCTGGCCCGGTTTCTCCTGGATGACCTGCGCAGCCGAACCAGTGGCGACTACGGCGGCTATCTCTACAAAAGCGACTACCATTACGGCTGGCTCAACGCCCTGGTGGCCCATGCCTTTGGGCTGGCAGTAACCGGACGCAGAGGTGCGGCGCATACCTTCCCCTCTACCAGTACGGACGCTGAATACTTTGATGCCATCTTAGGCCGGTTCTTTGGCCTCAGCGGCGACCGCAAGCCCAATGTCCTGAATGCCGATCTGATCCCCTTCTCCTATGTAGAAGATACCGATGTCTGGGACTATGCCCCCCATTATCTGTTTATGCGTCAGATGGGGAGCATGGAGGCGGTGGTGGCAGCTCCGGGAGGTAGTCACCGCTTATGATCTGACCGGTTTGAAGAATCTGGTGCGGGTGCAGTATGCTGATTATGATCGGGACAACAGCAAATACGCCGAGGCCAAAGACCAGACCTTGATCGATGAGCTGGATGAAATATCCACCACTATTGACCTGCGCTACGGGCAGCCGGTGGTGACTGAGGATGCCAATCTGGCAGCAACTCTGGCCCAAAGGTTGTTGGCCCGGCTCTCTGCCCCCCGCGAAACTGCCGAGGTGGAGACCTGGCTCGAGGGGGCCAGAATTGAATTAGGCGATACGGTGGCCATCAGCTCTGACTTCCACGGCCTGGAGCAGACCGAGTTCGAATGTTTCGGGAAAGCCATCGATTTAGGACAACGACGCACCCGGTTAACCCTGGCCCGGCAGATTCGCTACCCCAATGCCTGGGCGGTGGATAGCGCCGGGACGGATTATGACTCGTATGCCATCGACACTAATAGCCCGGAAGATCCTAACTGGGCGAATCGGGCTTATGCTTATTGATTTATTAAACACAGAGGCACAGAGACACAGAGAAGCGAGGAAATAATAATGCTGGCAGATATTCCGCAGAGCAAATGGGGGGCCGGCACCGGCCGCCAGGTGATTCTTAAGAGTGATTTTGACAAGATTGAAGATGCGGTGGTGGAGGCCTTTGACCTGACCTATTGCCCGAATCTGGAGTGGGTGGACCCTACGCAGGTAAAGATACCGGCGACTGCGGATTGCCCGGCGCGGGTGATGTTATGTGGTTTCCCCTGTCCGGTGCACCGGGGATTATTCGTTGACGGCAACCTGTCGGATGGCA
>JAFDGA010000094.1 GCA_019309545.1 Deltaproteobacteria bacterium | reverse complement strand
CGTCGGTGACCGAGGTCAGGGGCGGCGAATCGAGGATAATGCGGCCGAACCGCTCCCCGGCCCGGCGCAAAAATTCCCCCATGCGCTCCGAACCCAGAAGCTCCGAGGGGTTAGGCGGGGTGGGGCCGGAGGGCACCACAAACAGATGGGGCACCTGGGTTTCTACAACCGGGATGTCGTCGATCTCGCCGACCAGGAAGTTGCTGAGTCCCGGTTCTTTCTCGACTTCCAGATATTGTTGCAGGGTTGGACGCCGCAGATCAGAATCCACCAGCAGCACCGCGGGCTCGGCCTTGGCCATAGCCGCGGCTAGATTGACGGCGGTGACGGACTTGCCTTCCAAGGGCATAGAACTGGTCACCAAGATGGTATGAGGGGACTGGCCCGGAGAGGAAAACAGAATGTTGGTGCGCAAGCCCCGATAAGCTTCGGAGACCAGATGACGGGGTTGATGCTGGATAATCAATGCCGGGGCCTGATGACTATTGCCTTGGTCAGCCGCTTCCAGGTGGGGGATCAGGGCCAGATTGGGGATTTCCAGCCAGGCCTCGACCTCTTGGGGGGTCTTGAAGGTGTTGTCCAGCCGCTCCAGGGTGAGGGCGAGGCCGCCGGCCAGCACCAGGCCCATAACCACCGCCAGCAGGGTGTTGCGCACTTTCCGGGGCTTGACCGGCGCCGAGGGTACCGTGGCCGGGTAGACAATGCGGATATTGGTGGCCGGGACGTTCTGGGTGGCGGTGGTTTCCTTCAGGGTTTTGAGGAGATTTTCGTACAAGGCCCGGTTGGTCTCGACATCCCGCAGGAGCACCCGAAATTGAATTGACCGGTCGCTCAGGTCCTGAGTTTGGGCCTTTTGCGCCTCCAACGCGGCTTTCAGGTTTTCTTCCTGGGCTTTGGCCATCTGGTACTGGTTTTTGATGGCCTGGATGATGGTGTGCATCTCGGCCCGCATTTTGCCGCGAATGGCGGCCAATTCGTTGGCCAGCCGGATCATCCGGGGATGCTTTTCGCCATACTTACGGGCCAGCTGCGACTGTTCGGCGATAATGGCGGCTTCCTGGGCTTTCAGGGCTTGAATCACCGGATTGTCCAGGACTTCCGAGATCGGTTTGCCCTGGCTCACCTGGTTATAACGGGTTTCGACCTCCAGCCGCCGGGTCTGGGCCTCGACCAGGGCCTGGTTCAACTTCTCCAGCTTCTGGGCAGTGATGCTCTCTTTGTCTTCAGGGGCGACGATATTGTGTTCCCGCTTGTAATGGTTGAGTCTGGTCTCCGAAGCTTCCAATTTTTTACGGGCCTCGGCAATCTTCTTTTGCAGCCAGTGCGCGGTCTCCTGGGCGGCGGAGAAGCGCAGTTCCAAGCTTTGCTCGATGTAGCAATTCGCCAGAGTATTGACCACCCGGGCGGCAAATTTGGGGTCGGGATCATAAAAACTGACTTCCACCAGGTTGCTGTTGCGGATGGGGGTAATTTCCAAAGAGTTCAAAACCGCGCTGATCAGCCGTTCTTTGGCTTGCCGGCGCTGGGCCGGGTCCGCGTCCGGGGGCAGCGAGGCAAAAATCTCCCGGTAGGCGGGATGCTTGTCCAGATGCAGCTTGTCCACCACCTTTTGGGCCAAGGCGCGGCTCTCCAGGAGCTTGTACTGGGTCTGGTAAAACTCTTGGCCGCCGGAAGTGCCGGGGATGACTTCCCGGCCTTCCAGGATGCGGGGGGGTTCCCGTTCGATCAACAGCTGGGTCGTGGCTTTGTAAATCGGCGTGGCGCGGCGTGGCGGTAAAAGAATATAAAATTACGGTGACCACCAGGGTAATAAACACGGAGAGGGCGGCCCAACGGCGTTTGACCAGGATGCCCAGATATTCCTGCAGACTACGCCCCTGCGGCAAGGGGTAGTCCAGACTCGGGGTTTCTTCCATAATGGTTAACACCTCTTATATTTGGCAATGTTCTAATGAGCTTGGCGAGAGCACCCCAATGCCCCAGGCCCGGATGCAAACTCGAAACCGGAAACTCAACTTTGACATCCTTGATTAATCTGTTATCATAAAAATTACTTCGGGTTGCTTTAAAGAGGACCTTTTATGCGCGGTCTGGCCTTTGACACCCTGGAATTTGCCAAGAAGCTGAAAGCGGCCAATTTCACCCCGGAACAGGCCGAAGCCTTAGCTGCGTCTATGGCCGGCCTGGTAGAGGAACGGCTGGCCACCAAGCAGGACCTCAAAGAGTTGGAAGCCCGGTTGGAAGCCCGGATCAAAGAACTGGAAACCGGGCTGCGACGCGATATGAAAGAGCTGGAAACCGGCCTGCGCCGCGACATGCAGGAGATGGAACTGCGGCTGCGGCATGATCTCACTATGCGCCTGGGTGCCATGCCGGTGGCCGGCATCGCCATCGTCGCCGCGGTGGTCAAGCTATTATAACCATTGCCGTACTTCCCCGCCGGGGCCCCATTACAAACCACCGATAACTTTTCCTTTCTATAGCTGGAATTAATGTCGAAGCTTAGAACCAGGACTCCGGTACAACGATGGTATCCCCGGGTTTAACCGGCTGATTGAGATCGACTCTGATCTTTGCCTTACCGGCTGATTGTTCACGGATGATAAAGGTCTTCTTGGGCGCGGCCTTGTCGGTGAAG
>JAFDGA010000093.1 GCA_019309545.1 Deltaproteobacteria bacterium | reverse complement strand
GTTCGTAAAAACCTCATTATAGAGTTAACCTATCAATTATATTAATAATAGTGGCATTTTTATCTTGACAATCTTTTGGGGTAATATATAATAACTATATGAAATTACAATAAATAGATCCTATCGGAGATCAGCCTTTGTTCAGACCCAAAAGGAAGCAAAAGACGATACTGGATCATGACGTTTACCTCCCGGAGGATCGGCAGCAGGCCTTGGAGAAATCCTGGGCCGGTCCCTTTCGGAAGACAGTGCTGCCGATGATCCAGGAGGAGCCTTTCCGTCCCTTCTATTGCCAGGATAATGGCAGACCGAATGTGCCGGTGGCCATTTTGACCGGGTTGTGCATTTTAAAAGAACTGTACAACCTGACTGACCAGGAGGTCCTGGGCTCGTTAGAATTTGATCTGCGTTGGCAGTATGCTTTTGATATCACTGTCTCTGAGGCGCATATCTGCCAGAAGACCCTGCATAACTTCCGGGTGTTGGTGACCACCAACGAGCAAGCCCGCCAGATTTTTCAAGGTCTGACCGATGATCTGATTGCCGCCGCCGGACTGAGCACCGAGAAGCAGCGCCTGGACTCCACCCATATTCTTTCTCATATGTCCCATCTGACCCGCCTGGGGCTTTTTATCCGGGTCATCGAAGGGTTTCTGAAACGGCTGAAAAAACGGTATCCCAAGCTCTATCAAAAACTTCCCCAAGTCTATGACCAGGTTTATCTGCAACGCTCCGGTTATTTTGCTGACGTCAAGTCATCCCAGGCCCGGCGCCGTCTGGTCCAATGCGCCCGGCACCTGTTCGACTTGGTGGGGCGCTTTCGCGGTCAGGCCGAGATCAGCCATCTGAAAGCTTACCGGCTTATGGAGCGTCTGTTGCGGGAGCAGTGCCAGATCAACGAAGATGCTCCTGAACCGGTAACCCTAAAAGATCCCAAGGAGATTCCCGCCGATTCCCTGCAAAGCCCGGCCGATCCCGATGCCACGTATGGCCGTAAGGGGAAAGGCTATAAGGCCTCCCTCACCGAGACCTGTGCACCGGAAAATCCCTTCCAGGTAATCACCGATGTCGCCGTGGACGCCGCCTCGGCCAGTGATCAGCAAGATGTTGTCGCCGTGCTGGACCGGCTGGACGAATCGGGACATAAACCCACCGAGTTGTTCGCTGACGCGGGTTATGGCAGCGGCGCCAATATCCTGGAGGCCCAAGCGCGGGAAGTGGACCTGGTGGCGCCCCTTACCTCAGGGAGCCCGCCGGACCTGGAAAAAATGCAGCTCAGTGACTTTGCGGTTACTGCCGATGGCCGGCAGGTTCTCGCCTGTATCACCGACCAGATCCCGTTAACCAGCGAGGTGACCGGGGACGGCCAGGTTGTGGCGATCTTTTCCCACGCCTCTTGCTCCCGGTGCCGATTCCTGTCGGTCTGCCGGGTGAAACGTTACCAGGGCAACTACCGTCTGGTGTATGCGCTTGCCGACTGGGCCACTTCCAGACGGCGAGAGCAGCAGGAAACGGCTCATTTCAAAGAGCGTTACAAAATCCGCTCCGGTATCGAGGCCACCATCTCCGAAGCAAATCGCCTCACTGGTTTAAAGCGTGTCTGGACCCGCGGCAAAAAACGCGTCCGCATGTCGGTATTTTTCAAAGCCTTGGCCATCAATATCAAAAGATTCATCCGGTATGCCTTGGAAAAGGCCAAAAAGGCCCTGGCCATGGGGCAGGGATTATCGTCGCCCACCTGTTTTGCCTCTATTTTGAGGCATCTGAGGCATCCCGGCGGCTTAAAAGGTTCTTGGCCTCCTTATCGCTATGCTCTCCCTGCTTAACCCTTTCAGGATCGCTGATTTGGCGATCTTAGGTTTTTACAGGACCATCAAAGTTAGAAATATTGTAAATTTTCTCGGGAGAGGGCAAAAAAGGGGAAACTGAACCTGGGAACAATAGTTCACTAAAGCGGTGCTAGCTTGTTGGGTAAAGGCCGAAGTGCGGCCTGAATATGGAAGCCAGGGGGTATCTTGTAAAAAAGCTGGAAAAGATTTTTTTCCAATGCAGGGTTATGATATCATGTGGTTCCAAGAGTATTTGACCAACAATGCCATCAAACTACGCAAACTCTTTAGGATCCCCATTTGTCTCTATCTACGTGATGGAGAAATTGCGAGACCCAGGAGCAACGGTTGGTATCCCTTTTCGCAAAGAAGGATTACAAAATTTGTATGATTAGCTTATGATAATAAATCTATAAAGTTGAGATATGCACAATAATAAGATTATCCCTTTTCTGCATTACGCCCGCTTCCGTTTTCACTTGCAGGTGCAGACCCTCATGGTCTTGCCGCCTTATAAGGGAGCGCTGTTTCGCGGAGTCTTCGGCGCCGCCCTCAGGCGTCTGGTGTGTATGGCCCGGAATTCAGACTGCCAATCTTGCCTCTTTCGGGAAAAATGTCTTTATCTCGCCCTCTTTGACCCGCCGCCGCCCCCCGGCTATGCTGACGCGGCCAAATTCCGCCAAGCCCCCCGCCCTTATATTCTCAACCCGCCCCTCACTACCCACCAGGCCTTCCACCCCGGCGATACCCTTGATTTCGAACTGGTGCTCCTGGGCCCGGCCATCGAGGCCCTGCCGTATTTTATTCAGCTTTTTTACGACCAGGGAAGGCGCGGCCTGGGGCGGGAACGAGGACGTTTTTCCCTGCTGGAAGTGAACCAGTTCAGGAACGGGAAAATCCAGCTGGTCTATGAGGGGCCGACGCGAACCTTATATGCTTGGGAAGCTGAGCTGGGACCCGAGGTGTGCCCCGGTGCAAAGCACATAAGCACTGTGACCCTTGAATTTCTTACGCCCTTGCGGCTCAAAGAAAGGGGCGACCTGTTAACCCACTTGACCTTTCCCATCCTCTGGGAGCGCCTGCGGCAGCGCCTGACCCTTCTGGCCGCCTTCTATGGCAACCGCGACCAGGAACCGGACCTTTCCTACCTGTCTGCGCCAGCCGAGGCCGTGAGCCTCAAAGAAAGCAGGTTGTCGTGGCATGATTGGCAACGCTATTCCAGCCGGCAGCGGAAACTCATGAAGTTGGGAGGCCTTAAAGGCAGCATCACCTTCAGCGGGGAATTGACACCATTTTTACCGTATTTGCGTCTCGGAGCGCAGGTCAATATAGGCCAGGGCACGACCTTCGGTCTGGGCCGTTATCGGCTGACCGAGACCAGCGGCGCTGTCGGCCCAGACCGAAGTTCAGGAGGATTAGATGAGTACAACACCAAACCGTTTTGATGATTCCCTCGGCGGCTTTATTGACGGCATGCGGCACCACGATCTGGCCAAGCCGTTTTTCCTGGGAGGCAGAATACATGCGCCGGCAGGCTTTTTCCTGCACACCGGGGGCGGGAAGACCACTGCGGGGTTGTATGCCTTGTTTCACCATGCCAATACGATCGGGCTGGAAAGGGTGGGACAATTTTTACTGGATTGGCACGGCCTAAGAAATGACGGCGATTCCCTACAAGTCCCTGCCTGGGTTTTTCTGTCTCCCTGGCTGGATCAATTGGCGGCCTCCACCTATAGCGGCGCCACGAGAGACCCCAGAGGTAAAAATATCTGGTCCTGCCAAAATCCTTTCAGCCGCCTGCCGCGGCTGG
>JAFDGA010000092.1 GCA_019309545.1 Deltaproteobacteria bacterium | reverse complement strand
GTTTTGGTGTCAATCTTTCGGGTCGGGTTGGCCCGCAGGCGAAAATAAAGGATTGTCCCTGGTTGGAGCGAACTATATTGCTGGATGATCGATTTTAGGGCCGGGTTTTCTTCTGCCGGTATATCCATCAGGTAATCGGGCGGCAAGCATGACCAATCCGGCTTTTCTCGGGATTGGACATATAAGACAACTTTCCTCCGGCGGCGATCTGCCTCCAGCCGATGCAGGACAGAGAAATTTTCTCTAGCGCTAGCCGCAGGGATTGGCAGGGAAGGAAAGGCAGACATGATGGTGCGATGCATTTCCTGGCAATAACCTGGTTTCGACATAACGTATGGTAAAAGAACGGTCAGCAAAGGAGAGCGGGACATCGTGACGGACCTCGGCCGTGGAGCCGAAGGGGGCATCCAGCACCATACGCAGGCGCAGAGCCCGGCCAGCCTGATGTTCTGACTCGATCTCGGCCAGTTTCTTTTCTTTCTCCCTGAGGGTGCGGGGTATCCAGGGATAGTTATGGAGAACTTCTTCCAGTGGAAGGTAGATTATACCGGCGAACTCAGGGGGGCCTGGAAAATCAGGGGGGCGATAACCAATAGGCACAGGCCCAGCAGGGACGAAAGATTTTCTTCCCAAATAAAGAGGCCACTTGGGGTGGGCCAAGGCTTGATCCAGCTGTCTAAGAAGTGCTTCATCGTGAGATTCCAGACCTACCAGGAAATCGGCGTCAGCCAGGTAGTAGCGTTGGGAAGTAACTGGCTGGGGTTTACTGCCGTCCGCTTTAGCGACTCCATAGGAATCACCTTTGCGGTGAGTGCCCCCGGCGGTATGAAAATCAACCTGCATAATGCCTTCCCGATCTACTCTCACTCCCATCCGCAAGCGGGCCAAATCATCTACAGGATGTGAGCGGGGCCGTCCCAAGGCAGCGCACAGCAGGCCGATCACGCCGCTCTTGGAAGGCTCCATCTCTGTATCCCGGTAACTAAACCGGCTTTGCGTCCCCCAGGATTGCATGGGGCCGGTTAATCGTAAGAGAAGGGTTTTCACGGCTTGCCCTCCTTATCACCAAGATCAGGTTGATCGGATAACATCCATAACTTTAGTTACTAAAGCTTCAAGGTTTTCCACCTGATGATCTTGTAATTTTTGCAATTCATTATCAATGGCCAGGGCTGATTTGAGCAGGATACCCTTTTCCCCGTATGCGGTTGCCAGCTTCTCCCAATAGTTCTCCAGGGCAGTAACGGATTTTTGAATCAAGTTCCCTTTCTGGTCAGGTCGGACCGGCTCGACAAAAGCGTTAGCCAGGGACCAGAGACCGGATTGACGGACTACTCCTAAGATGAAAGAAGGTGGATTCTGGGCGGCCATACTGTTTTGCTTGCCGGTGGGAATGGCGGCTGCGGCGGCCCGGAGGAAGGCGTCCACCGCCTTTATAGACAAGTCTTGATCTCCTCCCAGGTTTTCTTGCAGCTGACTCATATCGATGTTGGCATACCGGTAAAAGCAGGCAGAATTGAACTCGATAGTACCCATCATCCCCGCACCAGCAGTTTCTTTGGGGTTGAGGTCGTCCACTGCGGTATAAAAATCAAAATCCATACTGATTTTGTGGGTGGAGATGGCATGAGCTACCTGGCAGGCAGCATCGATATTCTTTTCCGGGAGGTCGGCGAGCATCCTGCCAAAAAGGGCCAAATCCACTGCTTTGCCACCGTCCAATATCTGCCCCATAATTTTTTTGAATTCCTCCGGGATTGCTGCTTTAGCTAGTTTTTTCTTGTTCTTCTTGGCCTTTTCTCCTTCCGGGGCTTCGTCTTCTGCCGCCTGAACAACCTGTACCAAGACATCCCAATATTCCTGGCAGGCTGAGGCGAGAGAGGCGATTTCATTCTCTCCCAGGGAAAGAAGGTATTCGGTTTTACCTTCCTCTTTGACTCCTAAGCCCCAGCCGCTGAGTGCGGTTTCCACCACTTTTCGGGCCAGAGAAGGGTCTATTCCGGCTTCCTCCAGACGTTTGGTAACTTCATCTACTAATCGCTTGGTACGTTTGGCCAGGGATTCAACAGGGAGACGCATTTCGTTCTTAAAATATTGCCGAATGGATCGCTTGATGCACTGGCTAGAAATGCGGGCTCGGCGGTAGCCGCCGAATTCACAATCCTTGGGGGAGTTGGTATCATCCCGGTTGAGACAGGATGGTGCAAAATTTTGAAGCATATGAAGTTCGATAAACATATTATACCTCC
>JAFDGA010000091.1 GCA_019309545.1 Deltaproteobacteria bacterium | reverse complement strand
GAGCAGTGCCGACGGGCAAAGAGTAGTTCTTATTCTGGACAATGCCCGATGTCACCACGTAATTGATCACAGGGTCTAAAAAAAAGAGAAGGGTAGCATTTTTAGCTGACGACAAATTTAACTTTGTGATAAAGTTGTTCTCAGAAATTGGCAAAAGGACAGCATGTCACAGAGCACTTATTGCATACGAGGGCGCCAGTTAGGGCCTGACGAGCTGGAGACCATCCGGGGGGTTAGTGAGCGCTATTGGTCGCAGGGGCGTTCCGCCATCTCCCGGGCTCTGTGCGAGCACTGGGACTGGCGCCAAGCTAACGGCCGACTGAAAGATCGGGCCTGCCAACCCCTGGTCCGGCTGGAAACCTTTGTGGACCAGACCCGCTTCCGGGGGACCGGTTATCGGGCAGCGAACTGGCAGTATGTGGGGACCACCCAGGGCACCGCCAAGCGCGGTAACCGTCACTTTCGCCATGATCAGCCCAAGGCGGTGTTTCTCTATCCGCTGAGCCGTGATTTTCGGGAGAGACTCAATGCTTGATCCGAAGCTGCTCCCGACCGGATACGAAGTTACTGAGGCGGACCTCCGGCAGACTCCTCCCCGGGTGATACGACTGCTGGTTTATTTGCTGACCAGAATTCAAATCCTGGAGGAAGAAAACGCTCAGTTAAAAAAGCGGGTGGAGGTCCTGGAAGCCAGATTAAATCAGAATTCCGCCAATTCCAGTAAGCCCCCGTCTTCTGACAGTCCCTATGCGAAGAAACCGGAAAAGAAAGAGAAAGGCAAGGCCGGGGCGAAAAAAGGCCATAAGGGCCATCGTCAGGAGATGCTGCGACCCACGGTTACCCGGATTCTGGCGCCGCCCCCCTGTTCCTGCGGCAACCGCGATTTTCCGGAGACGCAGCCGTATTATACCCACCAGGTGATAGAGTTGCCGGAGATTGAGATGGAGGTGACCCACCTGATCCTGTGCCGGGGGCGCTGTCCGCAATGCGGCAAGATGAACAAGGCCTTGATCCCGCCTGACCAGCGGAGTGGCTTCGGCCCCCGGCTCTCGGCCCTGATCGCCGAGATGGCCGGCAATCAGGGTGACAGCCGCAGCCTTATTCAGAATTTTTGTCAGTCCGTGTTGGGGATTAACATCAGTTTGGGGGCCATTCAAAAAGTGATCGACCGGGTGTCGGCCGCCATCGCCCCCCACTACGAAGCCATTGGCCAGGAAGCCAGAAGCGCCGCGGTCAACCATATCGATGAAACCACCTACCGCCAGCGGGCCAAACTGACCTGGCTGTGGGTGATGGCCAACTCCCTGGTGGTCTTTTTTATGCTGCACGGTCGTCGCCCGGCTGCCGCCTTTGCCGAGCTGATCGGCGACTGGAGCGGCATCCTGATCAGCGATGGTTATCGGGTGTATCAAAAATATGTGGGGCTACGACAAACCTGCCTGGCCCACCTGATCCGGGACGCCAAAGGCCTGGCGCCGCGCCCGGATAAAGAGACGGCCCGGTTCGGCGGATGGGCGCAGCGAGAATTGCAGCGCCTCTGTCACATGGCCCATGCGCCCCCCAACCGTGGGGCATGGCAGGCGTTTTATGCCCGTTTCATCCACCTGATTACCAGAAATCTCGACTACCAGGATGACCGGGGAAAGTTTGCCCGGCGTCTGCTCCGGGAACTGGAGTGTATGTGGGTCTTCCTCTATGAAGAGGGGGTGACGCCCACCAACAATCACGCCGAGCGGCTGCTGCGCTTTGCCGTCCTCTGGCGGAAACGCAGCTTTGGCACTCAGAGCGGAAAAGGTGATCGCTGGGTGGAAAGAATTCTCTCCCTACGGCAGACCTGCCGACTACGGCAAATACAGACATTCCCAGTATTAGTAGAGGCAATTAGTTGTTATTTTAAAGGAAAAGCTCCAGATATCGCTTGGATTTCCCAAGCATAATTTTATACCCTGTGATCGATTACCTGGAATTCGCCGTTCAGCTCGGCCAAGACTTGATTCACCATTCTTCGAATTGGCCGAAGCGGATGGTCCTG
>JAFDGA010000090.1 GCA_019309545.1 Deltaproteobacteria bacterium | reverse complement strand
TTAGATAATCCGGTGTTAGTAAATTTGGCATCGGAGGTGAGGAGGTTGATTGCTATGGACGTGTGGCATGCCATTCAGGTGTTAAGGCGCCATGGTCAGAGCAAGAAGGCTATTGCCCGGCAGCTGGGCATTTCCAGGAACACGGTGAAACGCTACTTGAGGCGCAACGCCCCTCCAGACTACCAGAGAAAACCGGCGGCAAAGCTGCTGGACCAGTATGCCGACCAGATCAAGGGCATGGTGGCGCAAGGGTTTATTGGCACCCGGATTTTTCAGGAACCGGCGCTCCCGGGTTATCAGGGTTCCTTGACCAGCGTTTACCGCTGCTTGCGACAATTTCGAGAACGGTGGGAAGCGGCCGAGAAAACCACCATTCATTTTGGGACCCCGCCGGGCCGCCAGATGCAATATGACTGGAAGCAATGGCTGGTGCCGGTTAAGGGACAGCCGCTCAAGGTTTACTTCCACCAGGCCATTCTTTCCTTTAGCCGTTATAAGTTTGTCACCTTTTCCCTGGATGTCAGCACTCCCACTATCATCCGGGTCTTGATGCAGGCTCTGGCAGCCTTTCAGGGAGTGCCGGAGGAAATTGTCATCGACAATCCCAAGCAGCTGGTGTTGTCTCACGATCGTCGGGGCACCATCCGCTATCAGGACGACTTTTCAGCGTTCTTGGGAGCGTATGGTCTGAAACCCGATCCCTGCCGGCCCTATCGGGCCCGGACCAAGGGCAAGGTGGAAAACCCCTTCTATTATCTCCAGGAGCATTTCCTGCGCGGTCTGGCCGTCGAGGAAGCAGGCGAGATTGAGGCGCGCTCGGCTCCTTTCATGGAGCAGTACAATGCCCGTTCCCACAGCACCACCGGACAGGCACCGCTGCAGCTCCGGCCCCAGGAAAACTTGCGGCCCTTGCCCCTGACCCCGCCTCTGACCTTTCGAAAGGAATCCCGCAAAGCCTCCTGGGATGGCCATGTCCAGGTGGATGGCAACCGCTATCCCGTGCCCTTGGCGATGGCCGGCAAACAGCTCTGGATCGACCGGGTGCTGGGCCGCTGGCTGGACATCCTGGACGCCAACCTGAAGCCCCTGGGGCGTTATGAACTTCTGCGGCATAAGGGGGTTACCCTGCCCCATCCCGAACATGAAGCCCTGGCCAAGGAGTTCCTGGACCGGAAAGCCCAGCGACGCGCCCGGGCCAAGGTAGTCTTCATCCACACCTTTCCAGACCTGGGGCCGGATTTTATCCGCCTGGCGGAAAGATGTTACTCGTTCAATGCCGCTTATCATCTGGATAAGATTTTGGATCTCCTGTCGGTCTATGACCAACCGGCGGTGGCCACGGCGCTGCACGCCGCGCTGACCTTAGGCACTCCCGCCGTGAGTTCGGTGATGGCGCTCTTGCCGGAACAACTGAAACAGCCGGAGCCAGGCACATCCCCCTGGACGGCCAGCACTCCTCCGGTCCTCAAAAGACCGCTCTCCAGCTACACGGCCGCCGATGGCGGAGGTGCGCGATGACGGCGCGACTGGAACTTCAGCTGAAAAGTCTGTCTTTAACCAACATCCTGGCGCATTACCAGGAGGAGGCCGTGAAAGCCGCCCAGGAAAAATCTCCCTATGAGGTCTATCTGGCCCGCCTGGTAGAGATGGAGGCCATGAGCAAACTGGACCGTTCCATCAACGCCAAGATCCAGAAAGCCCGTTTCCCCGCTCTTAAGACCATGGAGGAGTTCGATTTTTCCTTTCAGCCCCACCTTAATGAAAAGGAGGTCATCCGCCTCACTTCCCTGGACTTCGTGGCGCAGAAAGAAAATCTCCTGTTCCTGGGACCTCCCGGCGTCGGCAAAACCCATCTAGCCATCGCCTTTGGCATCAAAGCCTGCCTGCCAAATATCAGGTCTGGTTCACCCGCACCCAAGAGCTCCTGGAACAGCTCACCGTGGCCCAGAAAACCGGGAGACCGGGCCATACCTTGTTGTCCCTTTCCCGGCTGGATCTGCTCATCATCGACGAGCTTGGTTATCTGCCCATCTCTCC
>JAFDGA010000089.1 GCA_019309545.1 Deltaproteobacteria bacterium | reverse complement strand
CCCTGTTTCTGGCCACGCCTATCCGGTTCAGCGGCCGGGTGCTGCAATACCTGGGGCGGATTTTACGACCGGCGCCGGGCAAAGACAAGGCCCGGGTCTATGATTATCTGGATGTCAACGTGGGAGTATTGATCAACGCCGCCCGCTCCCGGGCGCGGGTGTACGGGGGATAATCTCAGTATTGTCCCCACGCACGTGGGGGTGAACCGGAACGACAATCTATTGCCCCAAAACGGCCGAATCCAGGGGCGTTGGTCAATAAATTTGGTCAATATAATTTGTAATTTCTTGATATAACTGAAATAAATTTAAAAAGGGGAAAAAGAGATGACCAAAGCCGAATTGATCTCAAAAATTGCGGACCAGGCCCAGGTAACCAAGGTCGATGCGGAGAAAACTCTTAATGCCCTGATCAACGGTATTACCAACATCTTGCAGACTGAGGGCAAGCTAACTCTAGCCGGTTTCGGTACTTTTACGGTCGGCGAGCGCCAGGAACGGCAGGGGCGCAACCCTCAGACCGGGAAACCGATGAAGATTGCGGCTGCACGCAGCTTGACCAGGGCGGCGACAATGGCCACGGCCGCGGTATTCATGATACCCAGGCGCAGGGTGAGGTCGTGTTTGAGGCGTAATTCGGCCATACTGATTTTTTCTTCTAAGCGAAGTTCCAGTTCTTTTATATCGCGTTGCAGCAAGGCAATATCTTCTTTGGTGGCCCGGCGGCTCTCGATAATCTCTGCTACTGCCGTAGCCAGGACCTCGGCCTGTTTCTCGGTAAAATCCGCTTCACGCAGCCGCTTGGCAAACCCCAAGGTATCAAAGGCTATCGCTTTCATATTGATATGATTATCAATTTAAAGGTATTGGTCAACAGTTAATTATCATTCCGGACTCTCCGAATTTTTGGACACAGAAATCGGTTGGTTTTGATCGGCTCCCCCCTATTTTGGGAGGAGCCGATTCCCACTTCAACCTAGACCCAGCAAAACATCATTCGAGACAGCCAGGTCCGCAATTACCACCAAGCCGGCCAGGATATTTTTAAGTTTTTTGACTTCGCTTAACTTATTTTTCCGATATGCCTTCGCGATTCGCTTCTCCAGACCCCGGATGATCCGGCCCAGCTCCTGGCCGTCAAGACATTCGTGGCAAAGAACTTCGGACATGCTTCGGTTTCAGGAGAGGCTTCTGCGGCCTGACGGCGTTTCCGGCCAGACCTGGCTGAGGTTTCGCTGGTTTCAGCCGGTTCAGATTCGGGCTCCGCGGTCACAGTGGCTTCTTCTTCGGGCTCGCCAGCCCGATTCAGGGTTTGGCGGACCAGCCGTTCGATTTGCTTTTCGGATTCCTTCAAGGCGTTGCGGCAGTTGTCCTGGACCTCGACATACTGCCGATTGGTAATCTTTTTGGCGAACCACAGTTCGGCCAGTTTGACTATCAGCTTATCAAAGTCAAGTAAGATATCCAGGATGCGCATGGCCCCGGGAGAAGTCAGGTCAACGGTGGCCTTAATGGGTTTGGTGAAAACAACGGTTTTTTTGATTTTGCCGACCTCTGCATCATAGAGCAGATCAACTTTTTTGGCCTCGACGCGGAGATTTTCTTCTAATGGGGCTAGAATTTCTTCATCAATGTGCTTTTCTAAATCCTCTACCCTCTCCTTGTCGCCGACGCGGCGATATACGACGGTGCCCAACCGTAAGAGGGCCGCCGAGGTAAACTTAAAATGGAGCAATAAGGACTGGGCGTCGCCGCTATACAGGGTGATATCCCGCCGGACTACCGGCATGGTGTAGGGCAAGTTGGACGGCCCTTGCAGGTTAATGGATTGTGGTGAGGAAGACCGTTTTTTTCTAGCCATGATATTTTTACCTCCTGATTTTATTTGCCCGAGCCCGGGCCTTAGACGACTTTAAGGGTATCCGGTTTATTTCTGCCTTTGTCCCCTGAAAAAGCCCTTTTTTGAGTAGTTTTTCGAGGCGGGAGGAGCTGGCCCGTCTTGGCCATTTCCCGAATCTGCCACCGGGCTTGCAGGAACCTTTGCCGCCAGCTGCTTCTAACCTCCTTGAATTCTCGGTCATTAATGAGGCCGGTCAACCAACGCCTGTTTTCCCAGAACATCAGTTTGTCGAAATCGTAGATTAATTGCAGAAAAGACCGTACTCCCGGATAGAAGATTTTGATGGTCTTTTTTAAGGAAGCGGGGTAAACGACCTCGCATTCGCCGCAACACGCCTGGTAATCATCTATGGAGCATGCTGTGGCCGCTTCCAGGTCCGCGGCCAGGGGTTTGATAATTTCCTCGTCGATCACCCGTTGTAGTTCCCTGCCCTGGGAATCCGGACGGCGAAAATTGATTTTGTGCAAGGCGATGGACACAGATGGTATCAACGACAACAAGTTTTTGGCACTGGCGCTGTAGAGGTTAACTTCCTGCTCTACAAAAGCCCGGTCTCTTCTCATATGATCCCCCTTTTTTTGGGGAGATATTATTATTTTTCCTCCCGGTATTGACTTTGGAAAAAGGCCGATTTTAAGTTGTTTTTCAGGGTAACGGTTCTCTGATCGCGGGCCTTTCTCCGAAAAAGATAGCTAAAAAGTGAGATTTCGACGGAAAAAATTTTAACGGTTTAATTTATATTGAGGGCAATTATAGGGATTTCGGGTTACCCTGGCCCCGGTCGGGGCCTCTCAACCCGAGGGGGGGGACAGCAAACTGTCCGCCAGGTCGTAGGGGAGATCGACACCCCGGGTCTGTCAGGGGGGATCAGCACCCCAGGTCGTAGAGGAGATCGACGCCTCGGAGGTTGCGACTCTAACCGCACGGCAGGCGCCACGTTACGGTGCCGGCGGCAAGGGCGCGTTGGCAGTTAACTAAACAGCAAACCTCCAAAAGCTGTCCGCAGCTATAAACGGACCCGAGCCGGGGTAAAGGCTAGCCTGATGGGTGCCGGAGGGTCCATCCACAGCGTAAGCAGACCCGATGACCAGACAGCCAACATGCAGTCAGTAAAGGGCGGCGGCATGGGCTTGGCGACAAAAACGACCCGAGCCGGGGGTCAAGGCTAACACAAAACAGGCGATCCTCGCCGAAGAGAACACTGTGCCTGTTCAATCAATCGAGGCTCGCAGGCAGCCGCCTCCGGGGCGTCTGATCAACGCCAAAGGGCTGCGCCACTGGAGTAATCCAGGGTCCAACAGTACCGGGGTGGTTGGCAGGATTTTTTCTAAAAATTGTAAGAAGAAACTATTCCCCCCCGGGGAGGCAAATCCCCGGTCGGGGAAAGCAGCCTCCTGGTGGGACAAACCTAAAGGAGGTTAAAAATGAAGTTCAGAAATTTCTCGGATATTCTTGCTCAGTGGCAAGGTGGAGTTCAGCCCAGACCCGGCTATCCTGTAGTCAGGTATGTGCGCAAAACTAAACTCGAAAAATTATTCGGAAAGGAAATCCCAACTGCGATTACTGTGGGCAATCTATTCATGAGCTTCACCCCGGTATCGGAAGATTATTACCGGGCTGTCATAAAAACTACTTAACTACCTGCAAGGCTGGGGGCTCTTTGAGTTCCCATATCCATTCTTTCCAGGCGGGATTGTGCTTCTCTGATAATTCCTGAAAGATGGCGTTCCAGGCTTCGATTTCATCATCTGGATAAAAATCGCGGTCGGATTGCCAATGGCCTTTATGAAAACCGCCCTGAACAACTTTTAAATCTGCCATAAAGCCCTCCTTTCACCTGGTTTTATAACCTAAACCGGGTGGAAAAGCAAGGGTTAAGAACAAATAAACTTTCAAAAAATAAGAAGAAACTACCCCCACCGACAGGGAAATCCCCGGCGCGGGGAAATTGGCTTGTTGTTGGGGAAAGAACCTAAAGGAGGTCAAAAGATGAACACTATCCACGAAAACGCCATCAGCGGGGGCCTGCCTTTAAGCCCCAATGCGCTGGTAGTTTTAAAAAAACGCTATCTCAGAAAAGACGACCAGGGGGAAGTCTGCGAGACCGTGCCCGACATGTTTGAGCGGGTCGCGGCGACCATCGCCCAGGTGGACCGCCTCTATGATCCGGAGGCCGACATCGAGGAAACGGCTATCAAATTCTGCAACCTGATGGCTTCCCTGGCTTTCATGCCCAATTCTCCCACCCTGATGAACGCCGGGCGGGCCATCAAACATACCGCCCTGATCCACAAGAGCGGCGGCGGGACCGGCTTTGCCTTTTCCCGCATCAGACCCGAGGGCGACCCGGTAATGTCCACCAAAGGCGTGGCCTCGGGGCCGATCTCCTTCATGGAAATTTTTAACACGGCCACTGAGACCATCAAGCAGGGGGGCACCCGCCGGGGCGCAAACATGGCCCTTCTACGGGTCGATCATCCGGATGTGGAAAAATTCATCACCTGCAAGAACAAGCTGGACAGCCTGAATAATTTCAATATTTCGGTGGGCCTGACCGACGCCTTCATGGAGGCGGTGAAAAACCAGGATGATTTTCCCCTGGTCAATCCCCGCACCGGCGAGGTGGTCAAAAAGGTCAATGCCGCGGCGCTGTTCGATATGATCGTCCAAAGCTCCTGGGCCAACCCCATTCCGCATGTCGGGGAGATCGAGGCCACCAACCCCTGCGGCGAACAACCGCTGCTGCCGTATGAATCCTGCAATCTGGGATCCCTCAATCTGGCTGCGGTCGTTAATGACGGCCGGTTTGTCGGGACCATAGATTACGAACAATTAAAGGAAATCGTGTGGACCGCGGTCCATTTCCTGGACAACGTCATTGACGCCAATAAGTTTCCCTTGCCGGAAATTGCCGAGCGCACCATGCAGAACCGCAAGATCGGCCTGGGAGTAATGGGCTTTGCCGACATGCTGGTCAAGTTGGGCATTCCCTATAACTCCGAAGAGGCGGTGCAGACCGCCGAGAAGGTCATGAGCTTTATTCAGGCCGAATCCAAGGCTGCGTCCGCGGAGTTGGCCGCTCGGCGGGGCAATTTCCCTAACTTCCCTGGTTCTGTTTACGACCGAAAAGGCCAGGAGAAGATGAGAAATGCCACGACCACGACTATCGCCCCGACCGGCA
>JAFDGA010000088.1 GCA_019309545.1 Deltaproteobacteria bacterium | reverse complement strand
TCTTCTGGCTTTTTTTTCGACGGCAAGCTTTTGAACCCCTGGAGGTCGAAAGGGAAGGCCGGAAAGTTTCCCTGACTTTCCTGGATCGACTGCTTTTGGAAAGCGAGGATTATGCCAAGGAATTGGGCGAACGCCTCAAAGACCGGGTCTTTGGAGAAATTTTTCCACATCTGGCCGCCGGCTTCCTGGCCTATATCAAAGAACAAGAAGGAGCATTGGCCGATCTCGGCCAGGAACGCCTGGATCAGATCTATCAAGGCACCCTAACCCTGCTTTACCGACTTCTTTTTCTGCTTTATGCCGAAGCCCGTGACCTGCTGCCGGTTCGGGAAACTCGCGGCTATTTTGAAATCAGTCTGACCAGGCTCAAACAACAAGTAGCTGAGGCAGCCGGAGCGATCGCCGAGGAGGTCGAAGGCCAGGTCCGCAAGCAATTTCGGACTGACACTTACGAGCTTTATGACCGTTTGCTCCGTCTATTTGCAATCATTGACCAAGGAGGATCCGACCTTAATGTGCCCATTTACAATGGCGGTCTGTTCCTTTCTGACTCAGACCCCACTGATAACAGCCTGGAAGCGGAGAATGCCCGATTCCTTCTCCATCATAAGATACCCGATCGTTATCTGGCACGGGCCCTGGATCGCCTGGCCCGGGATGAGGACCCCAAACGTTTTGATCTGGTGTTTATTGATTACAAATCTCTGGGAGTTCGGCATCTGGGGTCGATTTATGAAGGTCTGCTGGAATTCAAACTGCGCATTGCCGATCGCAGGCTGGCCATCGTCAAGCAAAAGGGGCGAGAAGTCTATGTTCCTGTCCGGGAACTGACCGAGGTTCAGAAATCAAAGGCAGAAAGCCGCGGCAAGATCATCAAGAAAGGGGCACTCTATTTAGAAAACGATAAGCGCGAACGCAAGGCTACCGGCTCTTATTATACGCCGGACTATATTGTCAAATATATCGTCGAGCACGCCGTGGGACCGGTGCTCGAAGAGAAGTTTGAACAGTTCCGCCCCCGACTCAGGCAGGCCCAACATCAGCGCCAAGAATTTTACAAAAAGCAACAGGCCCTGAAGAAAATGGGACTGCGGCCCGAACCGGCCAGCAAGGCCGATCTCATCGGCCAGGAACTGGCGGAGGAGTTCTTTAAACTGCGGGTCCTGGACCCGGCCATGGGCTCCGGCCATTTTCTGGTGGAAGCAGTTGATTTCATGACCGACAAGGCCCTGGATTTTCTCAACGCCTTTCCTTGGAATCCCATCACCGCCCAACTGGAACGGATGCGCCGCACCATCCTCCAAGAGATGGAGGACCAGGGGATTACCATTGACGCCCGCCGCCTTACCGATGTCAATCTGCTAAAGCGGCAGGTACTCAAGCGCTGTATCTATGGGGTTGATCTGAACCCCATGGCGGTGGAGTTGGCCAAGGTCTCCCTGTGGCTGGACTGCTTCACGTTGGGCGCCCCGCTGTCTTTTCTGGATCACCATTTACGGTGCGGCAACTCCCTCATCGGGGTCACGGTTCAGGAGGTGCAAAATGCTCTGAAAGGCCAGATGAACCTGTTCGGCAGTACCTTTGTGGGGTTAACCCTGGCTATCGATCTGATGTCTCAGGTCGGCTATCTGTCCGACATTACCAGTTCCCAGGTGCGGGAATCTCGCCGGCATTATCAGCAAGCCACCAAAGCCTTAGCCCAGTTCAAACGCATCCTGGACGTGTACACCAGTCAGTGGTTCGGCAATCCGCCCCAGCGCAGCGGCCGCGGCAAAAATGCCCTGATCCTTAGTCCGGCCCTGGAATTCCTTAAAAGCGTTGAGGCCGAGAGTTGGCTAAAGGATCCTGATAAACTTCCCAAATTAAGTGAATCTGGGCAGAAAGTAGCACAGACCGCGGTTGCCGCAGCTTCCGAAAAACGTTTTTTCCATTGGGAATTGGAATTTCCCGAGGTATTCTATGGCCCCCGCCCTGGAAGCCAACAGACCATCGAACGCCTGGAGGGAGCGGGGTTTGACGCGGTTGTTGGGAATCCGCCCTATGTCCAAGAACGTCGAGGTAATAAGGAACTATTTGAAGACCTTCGAGGGTCACCAATAATAAAAAAATATTGTGAAAAGGCAATGGATATTTTCAATCTTTTCATTGCCTTGGGCA
>JAFDGA010000087.1 GCA_019309545.1 Deltaproteobacteria bacterium | reverse complement strand
CCACTAAGGTAACCACCGATTTTTTTTTTTTTTCGTCAGATCGGAGCAATTCTATTGAGATCGATTCCCTTGTTGAAAACTTACTAAAAACGAGGAATGCCCTTCTCTCCTGTCCTATCGACGGCATCATCGAATGGTTAGATGCCTTTGCCCGTCGTTTGCTTAACCGCGCCAATCCTATCCACCACCAATTTCCTGATTCCGGCATCCCTTATCTGGCCAGCTGGTGCCGCAGGTCCAATTTGGAACTTCTGCTCGGAACCTGCTTTCAAGATCTTCGGTGTCTGGACGATTTTGTCTCATTGGGACGGTCTGATCGAATGGTCAGGGCCTTCCCCCGGGGTCTAGTGGTACACTGGATGGCAGGCAATGTTCCTACCCTGAGCTTCCTCTCTCTTTTAATGGGTCTGCTGACCAAAAATGTAAACCTTATCAAAGTAGCTTCGGGGTCTCCACCGTTTCTTGCCGCTCTTCTGAAACATTTGTCCGAAACCCCGGGCCAGAGGTGCTCTGGTCAACAGCTCATCCACTCAATAGCGGTCATCCGCTACGATCATAAAGATGAAGAGATTGGAGCGACCCTCTCCCGTTATGCTGATGTACGAATTATGTGGGGAAGCGATGAAAGCATCCAAAGCATTCGGGCCTTACCAGTCAAGCCCCAGGTGAATGATGTGGCCTTTCCCCACAGGACTTCCTTCATAATCCTCGGAGAGGAGTTTCTGGATAAAGTAAGTCTGGGGCCACTGACCAGACGGGTAGCCCGGGATATTTCTATTTTTGAACAAAGCGCGTGTGCTTCTCCTCATACCATTCTCCTGTTGACAAAGGACAAAGCCAAGTTGGCCGATTTTGCGGAGTCCTTGCAGGACGCCCTTGAGCATATCTTGCAGGACTTCCCTAAGGCTTCACCCACGCCGCAGGAAACCGCCGCTATCCTTAATCTGCGGGCCCGATATGATATGTTCCATGAAGCTTGGTATTCTAGCGGCACGGAGTTCACCATTCTGGCGGATGACTTCTGGCAACTGGGTCCACCAATCGGCAATCGCACGGTTTATCTACGTTTATTCAGTGATATCGACAGGTTGCCGGAAATTATGACCCCTCATGTCCAGACGGTAGGGTTGGCGGTAAGTCCTAAAGATTTTTCACGGATCATCACTATATTGGGAGCTGCCGGTGTCCATCGCTTTGCCACTCCCGGCACCATGACTCAATTCGATTCTCCCTGGGATGGGTACTTCCTGCCCCATCATTTGGTTCGCTGGACTTCATTTCCTCTATCTGCAATAGAACCGCGGTCAGATTCATGAATCTTTGTGCAGTGCAACCGGACCTAGCCGGGATAAATGCCCAACTGCAAGATATTTTAGTAAATTATGGCCTGTCCGGCTGTTTTCATAAGGTAGCTGGATCGGATATTTTTTCGGTGGACCGAGGGCAAGGCCGACCGGTGGTGTTTATCCATGGGCTGTCTTCTTCCCTTTTCACCTGGAGGTTCAACCTCAGACCCCTTTCTCGCTTTTTCCGAGTTATCGCCTTGGATTTACCCGGGTTTGGTTTCTCTCCTAAGCCCCAGAGCGAACTGCTAAACCGAGCCGGTTATGTGAATTTTGTCCGTCACTTTTTGGAACAAAAAGGAATTACCTCGGCCATTTTGGTGGGGCATTCCTTTGGAGGAACAATCTGTCTTGAATTGTGCCGGCAATTCGAAGGACTGGTAGAAGCCCTTGTCTTAGTTTCCGCTACCGATAAAGGAGGTAATTACATATCGGGAAAGAAAATCAAGAATCTTCTGATATATTTATATCACGATAAATCTTTGCTCACCCCGGATTTATATAAAATATTTAAATTCACGTCCCAAAGGTATCTTCCTAACACACTTCTCCGTCTCATTCAGAGCGACAGAGTAAGTTCGGAGAACCGGCTAAAAGTTCCTTGTCAAATAGTTTGGGGTCAATATGACGCCCTCCTGCCGCCGGAAAATGCCCGGGAAGTTGCCGCCCAGTTCAATACTGCAGAGCTTTCCATTCTCGCCGATTGCGGACATGCCCCCCATGAAGAAAAGTACGAGGTCTTTAATGATGTGGTCATCCGTTTCCTTGATCAGCATTCATTAGCCCACAAATCTGTCTAGCCTCCGGTCATTGCTGCGCAAAGATATTAAAAAAGAAGCCCATCTCGATTTCAACCTCAGGCATTTCATCCAGCATAAACGTCTTGATAACAAAGATCTTATCCCGGGTAGGGAACACCAACATCTTAAGATAAGTTATCTTTTTTACCCGAGATGCTTTTTGTTTCTCAAGCCAGGGAAAATGTTTTAAGTATGC
>JAFDGA010000086.1 GCA_019309545.1 Deltaproteobacteria bacterium | reverse complement strand
AATACGCCGGTCAACATGTGGAATTTTGCGGGGTCTTTTTTGAACCGGGAAGTCTGCTCCTGGAAGCCAAAGCCTTCCAGATCGGTAATTTTGGCCTCTGGAAAATGGCCGATGGGGCTTCCTGACTATGCCCCAGGATTTCATCTGAGCTTTATACCTGGGAATCGTTTCTAGAAGAGCTGACGTTCACCGGGAAATACGGGATATGCCCAATACGCAATTCGGCACCGGCCTGGAAAAGATTCGCGCCCGTCGCCGTCTGTCTTTGGAAGTAATCCTGATTGCGGTGGCACTGGCTTTTGTTATCGAGATCTTTTCCTCATTTGTATTGAACGCCTTGACCACTGAAGGAGGGCACTTTCGATTTTGGTGTATAGGAACCTGGTTCACAGGACTTGCTTTATTTATCGCTATTAGCGTGGCGATCCTCTTTATCCTAAGTAAAAAAGAGACCGAGACCGGAGACCTGGCTCTGACCCTGGCGATCCATGTTGACCCGATTAAAGGCCAGGTAAAATTTCTCCCTCATAAACATTATCAACCCGCCAGCACCATCCATGAACTCTTTTCCAGAGCCAACGATGACCTGAAACAACAATTCCTTAACGCCTGGCCGGGGCCAAATCCCTTAAAAGAAAAAGCCTTCGGCCCCGGCCATTTTTGTTGGGATACAATTGAAAAGCTGGTCAAAGCATGTTTAATCGTCCTTATTCAGAAATACAGCGAAACCTCGCTTACCCATGCCGCCCAGTTTTATGCGGAATTTCGACAGTTGGCGGGCCGAATCCCATCCAAAAAGCTGGAAAAGGAGCGATGGCCGATTAGCCTTCAAGCCAATGATTTTTTAATCGCCAGGGGAGTACAAAAATTGATTGTACCGGAGTCTGCCCGGCTGAGAGCTGTTGTTCCCAAGCATATAGCTGGAGAAAAGCCGGGTACCCGGGAACTGACCATTAGCACAGATTACGGAGCTCTCACCTTCTCAATATCGCCATACTGGACAATTTTGAGAAACTACGAGAGGGCCATCACCGAGTTCTCGCCTCCTGAGCCTGATCAGATCTGTTTTTTGAGGATTCCCATTGATCTAAGGTTAGAGATCAGGGGGTTCCATTTTTCTTTTCTTCAGATGACTTACCATTATATGTGGTTTCAAAAACTTGCTGAAAATGCTCGGCGCCGCCTGGATTGGGGCCTGTACCTGAGAGGCCGGGGAGGCCAACCCCAGGATGTCTAAGCTGACGAACCTGGCCAACCTCTATGCCGCCTTCACCCGGGTGGAAGCCTCCCGGGGCATGGCCGGGGTGGACGGGGTAAGTATCGCCGCCTTCAAGCGGAAACTGCATTTTAACCTGAATTCCTTGGCCAACGACTTGGCTGCTGACCGCTATACTCCCCTCCCCCTGCTCCGCCTCCTGGTCGCCAAACCGGACGGATCGCCGCGGGCTTTGGCGGTGCCTACGGTCCGAGATCGCGTGGCCCAGGCCGCGGTGTTAAACGTCATTGAGCCGCTTTTTGAAGCCCAGTTTGAAGAAGTCAGCTTTGCCTATCGTAAGGGCCGTTCGGTGAAGCAGGCCGCCTGTCGCATCAAGGGACTCCGGGAGCAAGGCTATCGCTACGTCGTGGACGCCGACCTCGACGCCTTCTTTGATAATATTGACCACGACCTGCTCTTTACCAAAGTAGCCCGGTTGATCTCTGATCCCGCTATCCTTAAATTGATCCGCCTGTGGGTCAAGGCCGAGGTCTATGATGGCGAAAAAGTCTATGTGATGGCCAAGGGCATCCCCCAGGGCGCAGTCATCTCCCCCTTGCTTGCCAATCTCTTCCTGGACGAACTGGATGAGTCACTGCTGGCCCAGGGTTACAAGCTGGTGCGGTACGCCGATGACTTTATCATCCTCACCCGCTCCTGTCCGGAAGCCGAGAACGCCCTGGAACTGACCGAGGAAATTCTGGCCCGCCTGCATCTGGCCCTGGACCTGAAGGATACCCAGATCACCGACTTCGAGCAGGGTTTTAAGTATCTGGGCCTCATTTTTCTCGGCGACTCCATTCTCGCCCCGTTTGACCGCCCCCGAAAAGAGAAACGGGTGCTTTATATGCCGCCGCCCTTTGACCTCCAGAGTTACCTGGCCGGCAAACGGGCCCGACCGTAAGGTACCGCCATGGCCTTCCTTTACCTGACCGAAGAGGAACAGACCCTCCTGGATATTCCCGCCGCCAAAATCGAGGGGGTGCTGATCTTCGGCAATGTCCAGTTCACCACGCAGGCCCTGCAGCTGCTCCTGCGGCACGGCATCGAGTTGGCACTGTTTACCCGCCGCGGGCGGCTGCTGGGCCAGCTCACCTCGCCCTTCCCCCGGAATATCGAACTGAGAAAAGCTCAGTATGACCGGGCCAGCGACCCGGCCTTCGGACTCTCCCTGGCCCAGAGCCTCGTTGCCGCCAAGGTGGCCAATAGCCTGGATTTGGTGCGGGAGTTTGCCCATAACCATCCGGAGACCGATTTTAGCAAAGAAAGTTCCCAGCTGGCGGCGCTGCGAGACCGCATCCGCCAGCAGCCCGACTTGCAAAGTCTCCTGGGTCTGGAAGGGGCCGCGGCGCGCCTCTACTATCAAGCCCTGGGCCAGATGGTGCGGCAGACCTTTACCTTTACCGGCCGCCGGCGCCACCCGGCCCCGGACCCGGTGAATGCCCTGCTCTCCCTGGGTTATACCCTGGTCTATAATGAGATCGCCTCCCTGCTGGACGGCCTGGGCTTTGACCCGTATCTGGGCTACTATCACCAGCCCCGGTTCGGCCACGCCACCCTGGCCTCGGACCTGCTGGAGGAGTTCCGCGCTCCTCTGGTGGACCGCCTGACCTTATATCTCGTTAACAACCGCGTCTTTCAGGAACCCGATTTTTATCGCCACACCGGGGGTGGGGTTTATCTCCAGGACGAACCCCGCAAGCGCTACTTCCGGGAATATGAGCAATTTGTCACGCGGCCGCTAAGCTGCCCCGCAGCAGGGGTCGAGACCGATTTTCGCCGCCTCTTCCGGCGGCAAGCGGAAAGATTGCGGCTGACCATTCTGACCGGAGAACATTACCGGCCCTATCAATGCTGACCCGGTAAAAAGTCCAGGATCCCCTCGCCCCTGGCCGGAGAGAAGGTTTGAGAGCCGAGCGACGGATATGCCGACTTACTGGCCGCGGCCAAATCCCCTCGCTCTATGTGGGGAGCAGTTCTGGGCAGTCCCCAATCCCCTCTCCCCTAAAAGGGGAGAGGGGTGGGAGAAAATTGATTTTTCCCAACCCCATTATACAACTCGTTCCCAAGTTGTACCTGGGAACGCCATATTTTTTTCTGGTAAAAGAAAATGTTTTATGCTATAAGCTATGATATCCGAGATGATCGCCGCCGCCTGCAGGTGGCCAAGGTGCTGCAGGACTTTGGCGAGCGGGTGCAGCTCTCGGTCTTTGAGGCTGATCTTGACCCGGAGGAGCTGGCCCGCCTCAAACGGCGGGTAGCCCGGCACCTCAATCTGGAGGAGGATAGTCTGCGGCTCTATCCCCTGTGCGCCGCCTGCGTGCCCCGGATCGAAATCCTGGGTCAGGGGATGGTCACGCAAGATCCTGAAGTTATTATCCTTTAGGGTCTAGCGAACCGGGGCTGGAGGAGCAAAAATGAGGGAGGTTACCGTTTTCGGTTAACTGGTTGATTTTCTGTCTTTTTCCGGAAAGATAACCCGTAATTTAGGGAGCTTATGTTGTCACTTAGGCCGATTCCCACGGAGGTTACCACTTTCCGGTCCAGAGAGCCGGGCCGGTTCTGGGTCCCAGAGCCCAGGGTTGAAATTCTAAGTAGAGCCTTCGGGCGATTGCGACTACGAAGGCACAACAAGCATGGAAGCAAGAAAATCTGTCGTTGTTGAAATTCTAAGTAGAGCCTTCGGGCGATTGCGACATAGATTATAGGAGATTCAACCGTGCAAAACCCCTCTAACAAAATGGGAGCGTTGAAATTCTAAGTAGAGCCTTCGGGCGATTGCGACCCGTGCTGCAGCTTGCACATGCTCCTCACAGGTTATAGTTGAAATTCTAAGTAGAGCCTTCGGGCGATTGCGACTGCGTACTTGCACAACTCCTCAAAACGGGGATGCAACAACGGTTGAAATTCTAAGTAGAGCCTTCGGGCGATTGCG
>JAFDGA010000085.1 GCA_019309545.1 Deltaproteobacteria bacterium | reverse complement strand
CGTCCACCCGAGCTTTGAGACGCTGAAATTGCCCCGCAGTGAGATTGCACTCAAAGACGCTCTTCAGCACCCGTTCCCCGTAATCGGTCAGGGCCTTACCCACCTTCTGGAGCCGTTGGGGATCGTGAATATCGTAACTGACCAGGACATGATGAATTTTTTTAGCCATTTCCCCTCACCCTGACCCTCTCCCCCAGGGAGAGGGAATTAAAGGAAGGTTACAATTGACCAATTTTTCGTTATGAATAATAAATTGGCTCAGATAACCTCAAACCCCTCATCGGTGCTGATTTCGCCCCAACCGGAGATCACCACCCGGTCAACGCAACTGCGGCAGAGGCGGTAGTAGCGCACCCGATCCTGCTCGAGGTCAATTATTTGTTCCACTCCCCGCTTCAGCTGTTGATACCGGGCCTCGTCCAGGTCGCACTCAAAGACGCTGAGTTGGATGCGATCCCCGTAGTCTTTTAAGAATTTCATCACCCGGTTGCGGATACGGTCATCGGTAATGTCATAAGAGACCAGGACATACATGGCTTTACCTGAGTAGCAAGGGTTGATAGCGATCTACTTCGCCCCGCACATAACGGGCAAAATGGCGCACCTGCTCGCGCAGGCAATCCCGGTGGGTTAGTTGCTGGTTGGAGAGATGATATTTGATTTTCTGCTGCATCTTGCGCTCGAATTGGGTGATGAATTTACGGAAACCGGCATCGGTCAGTCGGACCGGCAGACCGGCTTTGGATGCGGCCGGGCTTTCCGGCTCGGCGCCGCCGGGATCGTCCGCCGCCCCCGGGTCGGCGTCGAGGTCCTCAGGGGCAGTTTCGCCCACCACAAAATCATCCCGGCCCAAAGTTTTCAGGTTAAAGACGCTGAGCACCAGGGTATCGACAATCACCGGGCGCCATTCCTCCATCAGATCCAGGGCCAGGGAGGGACGGCCGTATTCCATGGCGTGCAGGCAGCCCAGATAGGGGTCAAAACCGACCAGGCTGACCGCGGCCAGCATGTTATGGAACAGCAAGGTATAGCCCAGACTGAGCAGGGCATTGACCGGATCGGTGGGCGGGCGGCGGACGCGCTTGCTGAACTCTATGCCAGCGGCCCGGAAGCCTTTGGCAAACCCCTGGAAGTAAAGCGCGGCGCTGCGGCCTTCAAGTCCCCGCAAGCCATCCAGGTCGGGGGCCGCAGCCGCTTTATCGGCCAGTTGTTTTAAGCCGAGAATCTGATCTTCCAGACCCAACCCCTCCCGGCTGCGGTTGAGGCGCAGCAGCACCGTGCGCAGGTAATGCCGCGACTTCTCATAGTGGCCCACATTTGCCAGGAGCACGGCCAGCCCATACATCGCATCCCAATCTTGCGGGGCCAGTCGCAGTGCCTGCTCGTAGCACGTCTGGGCCTGGCGGGCCATCCCCAGGGCCTGGCAGACTCCAGCCCAACCGCGCCAGAGTTGCGGATCTTGCCCTGACTGACGGTGGTATTTGACCGCCAGGTCGCGTGCCTTGGCTTCCTCGCCCGCCTCCAGGTAGGCTTGGGCCTCCTCTAGAATGACCCGAAGATGGCCAGATGTGGATTCAAACAAGGTGGTGTTCAATTTTATCAATCAAGATTTTTAATTTATCCCCAAATTTTTGGGCATCCATCGGGTTTTGCCGCCAACCGGCATGATTCAGATCATTGCGGGCTTGCGATAAGTCTTTGAAGGCTTTAATCAATTCTTCCTTGGAATTCAGGGCCTCCAGATATTGCCGGCAGGCATTTTCTCGGGCCTCCCGGCACTGTGGATCAACCCCTCTAATAATGGCAAAATGGCTCACCAAAATTTCTCGTAGGATAGTATATCCCTGCTGGATAAGGTTATGCTTCAGACACCACCTTGCGGCCCGGATGCCGTCCTGAATTTGATCCCCATTAAAGGGCTGCACATGATCAAGAAGGCTTTCCAACAGGGGCTTTAAGGGCGGGATGAGATCAAGGTGGACGCAATCTTCAATCTCGGCCTTGAGCCTGGCAATCACTGGGGTTATTTCAGGCCCGCGGCAGGTAGCCATGATTTTGGTGAACGTTTCCAGTTGGTTGGCCAGTTTACGAATCGCCGCGGCGGCCCGATCCTGTCCTCCGGTATCTGACAAAATTGGTTTGATTTCTTCTCTGGCCAGGTTACACACCTGGACCGCGTCCCCAGCGCCTAGAAAACGATCAATCGCCAGGCCCCAGTCAAGCAGGGCGGCAAAGCCGGTTAGGTCGAGAATCGGAGCGCGTCTCTGTTCACGGGGCAGGGCTCGAGCCTCAACAATACTTCCCAAACTTTCAAAGGCACCATAGTATATACCTGCCAGGGTTACCTGCTTCAGCAC
>JAFDGA010000084.1 GCA_019309545.1 Deltaproteobacteria bacterium | reverse complement strand
CCCTATAACTCCGAAGAGGCGGTGCAGGCCGCCGAGAAGGTCATGAGCTTTATTCAGGCCGAATCCAAGGCTGCGTCCGCGGAGTTGGCCGCCCGGCGGGGCAATTTCCCTAACTTCCCTGGTTCTGTTTACGACCGAAAAGGCCAGGAGAAGATGAGAAACGCCACGACCACGACTATCGCCCCGACCGGCAGTATCAGCATCATCGCCGGCTGTTCCAGCGGGGTGGAGCCGCTGTTTGCGGTATCGTTTGTGCGCCGGGTGCTGGATGGCGCCGAACTGGTGGAAGTGCATCCCTATTTTGAGGAGATAGCCCGACGCCATGGCTTCTACAGCCCGGAACTGATGAAACGGATCGCCCAACAGGGCACCATCCGCGATATCAAAGAGATTCCCAAGGACATCCGGCGGGTGTTCGTCACCGCCCACGATGTTTCACCGTATTGGCATATCCGCATCCAGGCCGCGTTCCAGAAATATACCGACAACGCGGTGTCGAAGACGGTCAATTTCCCTAAAGACGCCACGGTTGAAGACGTGCGCCAGGTCTATGTCATGGCCCATGAGCTAGACCTCAAGGGAGTGACCATCTATCGGGACGCCAGTCGCCCGGAACAGGTGTTGAGCTTCGGCGACCAGAAGGCTTCGGAGGAACGCTATATTGCCCCGCGGCCCAGGCCGGCCCGGACTGTAGGAGTTACCCAACGGATCAACACCGGCTGCGGCAAGCTCTATGTCACGGTCAACCGTGATGAGGCGGGCATTTGCGAGGTTTTCGCCCAGATGGGCAAGACCGGCGGCTGCGCATCGTCGCAGATCGAATCCACTGGCCGATTGATCTCGCTGGCCCTGCGTTCGGGGGTCAAGCTGGAGTCGATCATCAAGCAGATCTCGGGCATCCGCTGCCCCAACCCCATCTGGCAGAACGGCCGCCAGGTGCTTTCCTGCCCGGACGCCATTGCCCAGGTGCTGGCCGCCGAGGCCCAGGTGGAGATCACCGAAACCGAGGTCACCATGGGGGCCTGCCCCGACTGCGGTGGCACCATGGAGCGCGAAGGCGGGTGTTTGGTCTGTCGGAACTGCGGGTTTTCGCGATGTTAAATTAAAAAATTTTTCGACCCCGCCGGGGAAAGCGTGTCATCCCCGGGTGGGGACAGGCAGCTTCCTGGCGGGAAATCCCGAAAGAAAGAAATTTTTGGGAAGAAATTGTGGCTTATTCAAGCCCAAATCTAACCCTGACCATCAAGGAAATTTCTGATGAGGAGTGCGTCGTTGTTGTTAGCAGGGGGAAAACGGTTACTTGACCCGGTGAAGTTCTGGTTGGGAATCCACTTTTATATCCCAGATCAGCTTTAGCCACCTGGGATCATGTTGACCTGCCTCACGAAACGCTTCGTTCAGGAAGTCAATTTCTTCCTGAGTGTGAGCATTCCGATCATGAAACCAAACACCTTTTCGGTACTCGCCCTGAACGACTTTTAAATCTGCCATAAGCTCTCCTTTCACTTGGTTTTATACAACAAACTAGGCGAAAAAGCAAGGGCTTTAGCAATAAAACTACAAGAAAAATAAGAAGAAACTATACCTAAAACCCCTAACCCGGGGGAGAGCATCCCCTGGTGGGGGGGACAGTTCTCCTCCGGCAAAAAAAATATCCAAAGGAGGAGAACATGATTAAAAATTTCATTCCCAGGCCGTCCGAAATCGGACGGATCAAAATCGGCGAGAAAGGCGAATTCAAAACTTCCGTACAGGGAAAGCAGTTCGCCCAGCCGAAAAAATTAGACCACTTCATCTTAACAACCATGCAGCGGGACGCCGCCGGTCGCTTTATCCCGGACACGGCCTTGATGTCCCGACTCACCAAAGGCACCGCAAACGGCAAGCTTACCGAGATCCCCATCAGGTTGATCTACGATGACATTGACCTGAATTTCTACACGCGGTTCGCGTGTTATAAGAGTTCCCGCTGCTGGTGCAGCGGCGACGGGGAAGTTGCCCAGAGGCTTGAGGGTAACGGCAAATATAAGGAAGTTCCCTGCCCTTGCGAGCGGCAGGATCCTCTCTACAACGATCAGGATAAATGCAAGATCATGGGAACCTTGCAGGTTTTGATCGAAGGCACCAACCGGATCGGGGGGGCCTGGAAGTTCAGGACGACATCCTGGAACTCAATCAATGCGATCCTTTCCAGCATGTCGTTGATCAAGGCCATCACCGGCGGTCCTTTGGCGGGAGTTCCCCTGTACTTGGTTCTCAGCCCCAGGACGGTCACCGTGCCTACCACAGGTCAATCAATGCTGGTTTATGTCGTGTCCCTGGAGTACCGGGGGACGGAGCAGGAGCTTACAGAGCTTGGTTATGAAATTGCCCGCAAGCGCATCGAACACCGCATAAAGATTGACCAATTAGAGGAGCAAGCCCGTCGGATGATTGCTCCCCCGCATGCCGAAGACCC
>JAFDGA010000083.1:2560-3350 GCA_019309545.1 Deltaproteobacteria bacterium | reverse complement strand
AGCTGGATTTCGAGTTTTTTGCCCCCTTGGGGAGAGTGGCCAGGTTGGCAAAAATTGTCTGGGAAAGCACCACTTTCATCCAGGTCTGGTTGGACCAGTCAGCCGCCCCTGGATTGGCCCAGAAATCAGGTCCAACCCAGGGGCGGCTGATGGATGAAGGGGCGCTCCAGCTAAAAGAAACGGCCACATCTTTTTTGCCCGAGCATCCGGGGATCATCGCTAAAGTGCTGGTTATCAAGGCGACCAGCATTACCCTGAAAATGGGAGGCACGGTTTCTTTAAGACGCATCTTTTTTATAAGAATTTTTTCTGGGAACATCTCTTGCCGGGCTATTTTTTCGGCGTTTGGAATTTAACTTTGCTTAACTTGGGTAACTGTGCCGGGTCATCTAGCGGCCGCAGGCGGAAGGTGTAGGTGTATTCGCGCGGCCAGAGGATATATTTATCAAGCGGCAAGGCACCCCAGGAGTTATTACCACCCACTCCTGTTTGCCGGTAATCAATGTTTAATTCAACCAACGAGCGTGGTTGAAGGTCAACGGTGTGTCGGGTGCCTCGTTGGGACTGGGTCAAATCCTCGATGGTATAGTGAAGGGCCGAGAAGCAGAGAAGAGGTAGTCCTTGAATAAAAAGGCCTTGTCCTTCGCCATTATAAAGTGCCACCCAGCGGACATCAGTTTTATAGCCGTTTTCCTGGGGACTGACGTAGGGAACAAACTGGTCGGTGACTGTGCTTCGGTAGTGGCCAACAAAGGCGCTGGTCTTCCGATCCCAGTAATTTTCGTGGGGC
>JAFDGA010000083.1:0-2553 GCA_019309545.1 Deltaproteobacteria bacterium | reverse complement strand
GGCAGCTTCTTCTTGCCGGGTTGAAAGCGATTGGTTACCAGGATATCGCCACTTCCATAAAGTACGTAATCAACCCAGTGATGGCTCTCCACCGCAGGCAGATAGTAGGCGACTTGGATCTTCAGCGCCGAAGCGGAAAGTCGCTGGGCTTGAAAAGAAGCTAGCTTGCGCTCTTGGCTAGCTTGGCGCCACACGGCACATCGTTTGGGCATGCCGTTGCCGTGGTCGTTGTCGGTAGGGGCACGCCAATAGTTGGGAGTGGGAGCCTTGAGGATAAGCTCTCGTCCCTGGTATTTCCAAGATTCAAGAAGCCCCGTGGCCTTATTGAACCGCAAATTAAAATTGGGGCCGGAAACCAAGAGAGATTCTTCTGTCTCCTTAAGGTCAAGTGCTGGCAGGCCTTCTTCCTCGAACGGAGGCGCCGGAGCTGAGAAGGGAAGTTGAAGCTGTTCTTCGGCTACCACGTGCCCAGCCTTGGCCCAGGAAGTGTCTTCGCCCAGCCGGAAGCGCACAATGAGCCAATATTCGCAACCCGCCCGGGGTTGGAGCGGAGTAAAGGGGATTTTTACCACCTGGCTTTCTTGGGGTGGAATCGAGAAGGGACCAACCTTTCCTGATTGAATACGGTCTCCGTCCTCGGTTATTTCCCAAGTTACCTGGAATTTGTCGAGGTTAGTGAAAAAATATTTGTTCTGGATACGAATTTTTCCCTGGGTTAAGTCACCAGGATTATCGGCGCTGATCCCGATATTTTGATAAACTTTTTTCACTTCCAAGAGTTTGGGAGTGACGGAGCGGTCAGGCATTACCAAACCGTTGATACAGAAATTTCGGTTACTGTCGCCTTCGCCGAAATCGCCACCATAAGCCCAGAACTTACGGCCGTCGGCTGTCTTTTTGCGCAATCCCTGGTCCACCCAATCCCAAATGGAGCCACCCTGGAGAACCGGGTATTTTTCGATTATTTTCCAGTAGTCAATTAAATTGCCGACTGAATTCCCCATGGCGTGAGCGTATTCGCAGAGGATGAGGGGGCGATCAGGTTGGCCGGTGGCGTATTTTTCGATGCGTGCAGGGGAGGAATACATCGGGCTAAAAAGGTCAACATGGGGCCGCAGTTCCCCCCGCTCGTAGTGGACAGGCCGGGTAGGGTCGCGGTGATGAAGCCACCAGCTGGCTTCCTCAAACGAAGTGCCATCACCAGCTTCATTGCCCATTGACCAGATGATCACGCAAGGATGATTCTTGTCACGTTCCACCATGCGCTCGATGCGGTCGAGATGGGCTTTTTTCCACTCAGGGCGATTGGCCAGGGTAACATCAGGTTTATAGCCCATGCCATGCGATTCAATGTTGGCTTCATCAATAATATAAAGGCCGTATTCATCACAGAGCTCATACCAGCGAGGGTCATCGGGATAGTGGGAGGTGCGAACGGTATTGATGTTGTGTTGCTTCATCAGAATGATATCCTGTCGCATGGATTCTTCGTTGACGAAGTGGCCGGTGTCGGGGTCGTGCTCGTGGCGGTTAACGCCTTTAATGAGGATGGGTTGGCCGTTGACTAGGAGTTGTTTATTTTTGATGGCCACCTCTCGGAAACCGTATTTTGTGCTCAAGAATTCAAGAAGGTGGCCGTCGCGGTCGCGAAGGACCAGAACCACGGTGTAGAGGTTTGGCGTTTCGGCAGTCCATTTTTTAGGGTTAGCAACAGTGGTGCGCAGGCGAAGGACACTTTCTTCACCCGGAGCAAGGTAAACGCTTTCAGCTTTTAGGGGTGGGTCAAGAGGAAGAGCCACCTGGTTTTCATCAAATATTTTAACTTCCAGGGAAGGATGCCAGGCTGCTTCGAGGCCATAATTGTGAATACGGGCCGTGACTTCGAGGAAGGCATCGCGGTAATCCTGGTCGAGGTCGCAGCGAAGCTCGTAATCGCGGACATGAACAGCCGGGGTGGAGAAAAGATAGACATGACGGAAAATACCACTTAGTCGCCAGTAATCTTGGCATTCCAGGTAGGACCCGTCGGAGAAGCGATAGACTTCCACGGCCAACGTGTTTTCTCCTTCCTGGAGGTAAGGCGTAATATTAAATTCAGCCGGGGTGCGGCTTCCCTGGCTGTAACCAACGAGCTGGCCGTTTATCCAGAGGTAGAAGGCTGATTCCACGCCATCGAAGTGAAGAAAAACCTGGCGTCCCCTCCAGCGGGCGGGCACAGTGAAAGTGCGGCAGTAGGAGCCAACCGAATTTTTTTGGTGTTCAACGAAAGGGGGATTGCGTTTGAAAACGTAGGATGAATTAAAGTAGTAAGGTTTATCGTAGCCGAGAAGTTGCCAGTTGCTGGGGACGGGAATTTCATCCCAGGAGCTGACATCATAATCGGGTAGGTAAAACTCCGTCGGTCGCTCCTCAGGGCGTGGGGAGAACTTAAATTTCCAGTGGCCATCAAGCAGGAGGCAGTAGGCGGAGCGGAAACGCTGGCAATCAAGAGCGTTTTGAAAATCATCATAAGGCATCAGGGTGCAATGAGGAGGTTCCTTGTTAAGGCCGATG
>JAFDGA010000082.1 GCA_019309545.1 Deltaproteobacteria bacterium | reverse complement strand
ACTTTGGACCAGGCGAGGTCCGGATCAGTCCCCGGGGCAAAAGTTAATTCAATGCGGCACATGCCTGAAGAGTCACTGGTGGCCGACATATAAAGCATCTTGTCAAGCCCGGTCATCTTCTGCTCGATGATCTGGGTCACGGTGTTTTCCACGGTCTCGGCCGAGGCCCCGGGATACATGGTCATAATATAAATCGACGGGGGAGCCATGGCGGGATACTGGGAGATGGGCATACGGTAAATCGCCAGCGCTCCTCCCACCATCATGACGATGGCGATGACCCAGGCAAAGACCGGACGATCCAGAAAGAATCTCGATAGCATTAGGCGCCCCTGTCAGTTCGATTTTGCGCTCGGCGGTGCCGCATTTTCAGGTTTCAGACCCTCTTTTCGACCGGGTTCGAAGGGAACGGCCTTCACGGCCACCCCAGGCCGAACCCTTTGTATCCCCTCCACAATGACCTGTTCGCCTGGAATAAGGCCGGAGGCGACCAGCCATTGGTCGCCGATGGCCCGGTCAAGGGTGAGCATCCGCTGTTTAACCTTGCCCTCGGCATCCACCAGCAGCGCGAAGGGATTGCCCTTGCGATCCCGGGACACGGCCTGTTGAGGGACAAGGAGGGCCTGTTCATTGACGCCTTCTTTGATAACCGCCCGGACAAACATGCCTGGCAGGAGAACCCCTTCCGGATTGGGGAAAATAATCCGCAGGATGACGGAGCCGGTAGTCGGGTCCACGGTGATATCGCGGAACTGGAGGGTCCCCTCCAGAGGAAATTTCGTACCATCTTCTAAAAGGAGCCCGACCTTTTTCTGTTTTTTTCCGTCTGGGTTCAGATGGCCCTTTTCCAGGCGGCGTTTTAGGCGCAGCAGTTCGGTGGTGGATTGAGGCACGTCCACGTAAACGGGATCTAATTGTTGAATAGTGGCTAAGGGCTGAGGCTGGTAGGCCGTTACGATAGCGCCCTCGGTTACATTGGATTTGCCGATGCGCCCCGTGATGGGGGCATTGACGCGGCAGTAGCCCAGATTGATTCGGGCGGTCCTCACCTGTGCTTTCCAATACTCGATCTCGGCCTTAGCCTGTTTCAGGGCGGCAGCCGCATCATCGTATTCCTGCTGGCTCACCGCTTTGTCGGCAAGCAATTCCCGGTAGCGCTCGGCCCTCAACCGAATCGCCGGCAGATTGGCCTCCGCCTTGCCCAGGGCGGCCTTGGCATTATCCAGCGCCGCCTGAAAGGGAGCAGGATCGATCTGATAGAGCACCTGACCAGCTTTGACCATAGAACCTTCGGTAAACAGGCGTTTCTGGATCAGGCCGCTGACCTGGGGCCGGATTTCGGCAATCCGAAAAGCAGAGGTGCGACCCGGCAATACCGTGGTCAGCACGACCTTTTGAGGTTGGACCGTCACCGTCGCCACTTCCGGCACCGGGGGCGGGGCGGATTGCTGTCGGCGCTCGCAGCCCACCGACCAAAACCCGCCGATCAGGACCACTAAGACCACAGTCCTTTTTAGGAATTGACAAACAGTGCCGTTAAGATGCATCAGAGAGCCTCCAGGTATCGATGGTAACCGCGACCGGATGGAGATAATTACGAATTAACCAACCCTTTGAAGAGAATATTCAGGATGACGTCCGGATTATCAGGATAAGGATGCTGCTCCGGCGTCTCCAACCAGAGAAAAAGGAAGGCGTTGGTAAGACTGTCTAAGGCTACAGCCAAATGGTAAGGGTCAGCGATTTTTTTGAACCGATTTTTTTGGATCCCGCGCTCAAAGACCGAGGCCAGCTTCCGCAGAAACAGGCCGTATCGTTCCCGAATCTCGCTGTCCAGGCCGGCCCGGATATTAAAACTGGCTCCCCGGGTTTCAGCAAAATAGAGACGAATAATGGAGATGTTGTCCTTAAACAGGGTGCTCTTGGCCATCACGTAATTGCGTAATTGGTCAATCTCGTCATCCGCCGCTTCCAGGGCTTGGGAGAGAGTTTCATGGAAGCTGTCGGCTAGCTCCCTGATAAGGGATTTGTAAAGGTGTTCCTTGTTTCTGAAGAACTTGTAGATGGTGCCGATGGCAAACTCGGCCTTTTCGGCGATCTCGTGCATGGAAACATTATGGTACCCCCTCTCCGAGAAAGACTCCTGAGCGGCGGCCAGCAACTGTCGCCGTTGCCGGAGTTTTTCTCTTTCCCGACGGGAGAGTTTCTTCCCTGGCATTATTCGGACTCCTTGGATAGGTAAGGGTCTTTATGAATTAATCCTCAGATTCTATAAAGTGACGTCAGATTCTTATTATAAAACGTAGCATTATGATGTCAAGCGATAACTTGAAAATTCTCTCCAACCAAAATTTTGCATTTGCCATTTTGATTGAACGAATGTGAGGAATCCCTCAAAACCGAACAGAGGTTTATAATTCCCCCCAGATTTCGGCCAGCATGCTAAGCTTATAAGGCATGGACTAAGTGAAAATGTGAGAACAGGAGGATCGGATGGAAGATGACTATGATGTGGAAAAGGTATGGGGAGTGTCAAGTTTTTTGTGTGAATTGATTAATTTCTGCTATAATGCCTCCTGAACCCAATGAGGAGGTGGCCTATGGGACTTTCGTGCAAGAGATGCGGCAGTGCCTCGTTTGTTAAGCATGGGTTTGTGCGAGGGCTCCAGCGTTACCGGTGCCGATCCTGCGGCTACAACTTTACTGCCACTCCCAAACGCGGCCGCTCGGAAGCTACCAAGGCCCTGACTGTCCTGCTTTACAGCCTTGGCAAGGCCGGTTATCGAACGCTGGGGAAACTGCTGGGGGTCTCCGCCGTCAGCGTCTACAAGTGGGTGCGCCGAGCCGCGGCGGCGTTGCCTGAGCCGGAGGTCCGGGAAGATATCCGTGAGATGGAACTGGATGAGCTGTGGCATTTCCTGCAATCAAAAAAAACAAGTGTTGGATCTGGAAAGCCTATGATCGTGACGCACGGCGTTGTGTCGCCTGGGTGGTGGGTGGCCGTGATCATGTTACCTGTGAG
>JAFDGA010000081.1 GCA_019309545.1 Deltaproteobacteria bacterium | reverse complement strand
GAGGTGCCCCCGCCCCATCACCAAAATCTGCAAGACCCCATATTGTAGTGACGACAAAAAAAGTTAATAGTCTAATATCATTAATAATTATTCTCTTGACTGATAATCTCCGGAGACCCCGGAAACCGGGATCACCGAGGCCCCTAAGCGTTCGGCCCCGTAATGAAAACCCAGTCCGCCGGTAAACAGGCCATAGCCATAAGCATTGTGAATAATGTCGCCGCGATGCACTCCGGCTGCGGCCAAAGTGCGGGCCACGAGTTCCGACCATGTCTGGACATCCCGCTGAGTGTATCCCACTACCGTCGGTTTGCCGGTAGTTCCGGACGAGGCATGGATGCGAACGACCTGTTCCATGGGCACGGCAAACATGCCAAAGGGATAGTTGTCCCGCAAATCCTGTTTAGTGGTGAAAGGCAGCCGGCGCAAATCATCCAGGGTTCTAATATCTCCGGGTCTGACTCCGGCCGCTTCAAATTTTTGCCGGTAAGCCGGGACCAGGGCATAGACCCGATCCACCAGGGCCCGCAGTCGCCGCTGTTGGATAGCTTCCAAGGCATCTCGGGGTAAGGTTTCGAATTCTTCATTAAAAATCATTGGTTGGCAGACCTTTCCTCCAAATGATAATCTTGCAGTATTTAGCAAAAGGCCTAATCACCGTCAAGCAAAATATGGCGGTCAATATCGGGGTTGACTGGGGTCTCAGTCTGTAACCATCGGTCCTGGAGGCGAACTGCCTGGACTCCGGAAGGGGCTAATTGCAGACTCAAAATGTCGTGGGCTATCAGTTCCGCCAGGAGATTCTCTAATTGTTCCGGTGGCCAATGTTTCTCCCATTCATCTTTACGAAAAGGTTCCCCGCCGGTGGCAATTAGCAGATTGCCCAACTGCTCGACGGCTTCCTCCTTCCAATCGGGTAGGACCATACTGAGGGCCAGGCGAAGGACATCTGCCTCCACCTTCAGCACCTGCGGGGCCACACAATAGCGCACTGCGGCCGACTTTTTGCGATTATGGCAAAGAAGCCCGACTTGCAGAAATTGTTGTAAATAGTCCCAGGCGGTCTTTCGATCCAAACCAAAATATCTCTCAAATTCCCCCAACCGAAACCAGCCTCCGGCGCTCTGTTGTAAAAATTCCTTGAGTTTTTTTAGACTGAGCTTACGATGGCGGCGATACGGCAAATTAGGCCGGAGCGCCTCCAACCAGCGATCTAACACCTCCTCCAGAAAGACCTGGCGAGATCGAGCAGGATAACTTTTTTTCATTGCCAGATTATATTCCGCCACCGGCTCTTTGACCTGGTAAGAGGGTCGGCCCTCACCAGGATCATGGTCTAATAGCGGATAATAATACTCAAACCACTGTTCCAACCGCTGGTTCAGGGTCCGGAAACGGTCCAGGGTCACCTTGCCGGCCAGATGTTGCACCAGGTAATTCTTGAGGCGTGATTTGATCAACTGCATCCGAGCCTTGGTGTTGGCCGGAAGTTGGGGGGTCTCCAGCATCACTTCCAGAATTAAACCTGCCACTAGGGCCCGGTCCAGCTTTTCTTCGGCTGCTAACCCGTTCCAGCAATCTTTATGGTGGCAACTTTCCGGGCCAAATTCCTGCATGGTTTTCCCTGGGTAAGAAACCTTCCCCTCAAATTAACCTTAGAATTGCTTCAAGTAATCCAGATCATTTCATATAATTATTAAGCAATTTGGTTGCCAGCCGTCGTAGTTAATTCCATGCCTTTAACCAAAGTCCAGCCAGGGGCGGTACCCGAGGAGGAAATGAACTGCATTCAATATATTGTTTTATTCAATGATAATAGATATTTTAAAAATCACCAGGGTGAGGAAATGGGTCTGACGGTCATGGAATTGCACCCTGTAGGGGATTTAATTTTTGCATATGGGCAGGGTTAACGTGAAGTCTGATGTTGAGAGGACTGGGACTGTTCTTAGGACCTGTCCTAGCCTGCCAATCAGAAAAATGCCAGAATTAAAAATGGAAGGCCAACAAGGCTTGAATTTTTTCAGGAAATTTAATATATTTCCCCTGAAAAGCCGAGTGCTCGGTCAGGAAAGCATGAGATCGGCTGGTCTTCCTGACCCCAAGTTATTTAATGATCTCCCTAAAAAATATTCAACTAAGACAACCTCAGCCTGGGTGGCGGAAGTGGTAGACGCAAGGGACTTAAAATCCCTCGGGGTTTATCCCCGTGCCGGTTCAAATCCGGCCCCAGGCACCAATAAATTCACTAATTTACTCAGGTTTTAGGTAAATTGACCTAAACCTTCTTTCATGGTGGTTTGAGACTCTGTTTGAGACTTTCACCCATGGTTTGTCTCGCTGGCCTGCTCAAAGACCATCATCGCCAGGCGCTCCGGATCCTCCATAGGATGAAGATATATTTCAGTAGTAGTACGATTCTCATGCCCCAAAATCCGCTGGATTGCTCCGATGGGAACATTATGATTATCCATCAGTGAAGCCTCGGCGTGTCTTAGCAGGCTGTTGAAAAACTCTTTACTTGAGACCCCCAAAAAGTGCTGTCCTTAGAGCCTAAAAGGTGCTATAATCAAGGATAACAACACCTTATACGGAGGCAGCGACTA
>JAFDGA010000080.1 GCA_019309545.1 Deltaproteobacteria bacterium | reverse complement strand
TGGTCAAAAGGAAGTGGCGGAAGCTTTAGGCATCACCCGGGTGCGATTGAGCGAGATCCTTCGGGGCAAGCGCAGTATCACCCCGGATACAGCCCTTCGTCTGGCGCGGTTCTTCGGCACTACCCCGGAATTTTGGCTGGGCTTGCAAATGGATGTGAGTCTGTGGGATACTTTGCAGGCACACGGGGGGGGATACGAGAAAATTACACCGATAAAAGTGGCGGCTTGATTATCAAAAAAAGAGGGAAACCCTCTTACAGATGAACCGAATAATAACCGAAATGTAAGAAGATTACCGCAAAATCAAGGCGACTGCTCTGCGATCTCATCAAAGAGAAACAAATTGAAATAGACTTCTCTGAACGTTTTTCTCTGATATAGCCTAAACACTCAAAAACGACGGGTACGGTTTGAATATCCAGATATCACGCGGCTTTTCTCCATTTATTGATCTCCAGTGCACCCGGAGATTATCAGTAAAACGCAAATTTCAAGGTTGCCCCTGAACAAATTCAATTGGTTAGATACGAAAAATCACAACCCTGTAGTGTCGGCATATAATATTTTTTATATTTAATATCTTTATATATTGACAAACTAAGCTACTATGCTATAGTGGCGTCATGTACTTGCGGACGACCACTCGAAAACGGGGCGATAAGATTTATCAGTCCCTCCACATCGTGGAATCTTACCGGACTAAAGAGGGCAAAGTTCGGCAGCGGATTCTGGTTAACTTCGGCTCGGCTTCGCAATACTCCTCTGAACAAATCCAAGAAATCATCAAAGGACTGAAAAAATTCTTTAAACTCGAAGAAGACAAGCAGCAAGAGAGCATCCCTCCTACGGGTAGCCTGGATTTCGGCTCCATCTACACCATCTTCCGCCTCTGGGAGGAGATGGACTGGACCCAGGTGTTCAAAAAATTCCTCCAGGGTAGGCAGTTCGAGTTCGATGTCATTGCCAACCTCAAAGTTATGGTGGCCAATCGTCTCTTAGATCCCATGGCCAAACTCCACCTCCTGGATTGGCTCGAGGGGGTGCACCTTCCCGGTATCGACCGGCAGCAGGTTGATTATAATCACTTGTTACGCTCTTTGGACTTTCTCATTGAACACAAAGCAGAATTGGAGCCCAAACTGGCCTGGCCGATCCTGACCCTCTTCGACGCACCCCTGGACTTGGTTTTTTACGACCTGACCTCGTGCTATTTTGAGATTGAGCGAGCGGATAAGGTCCGAAATCCCTCCTCCCAATCGGATAAACCGACGTTGCGAAATTACGGCTATGATCGGGACCATTCCGGTTGTCCCCAGGTAGTGCTGGGACTGGTCATGACCAGAGATGGTATTCCTCTCTGCCACCAGGTGTTTCCTGGAGAAACCACGGATAAAGCGACCTTTCGGGAAGTTATTCTCGATGTCAAAGCCCGCTTCCCGGTGCAACGCTGTGTCGTGGTCAGCGACCGGGGCCTGCTCAGCCAGGACAACTTAGCGGCCTTGGGCGAAGCTCAGCTGGATTATATCGTCGCCCGGCCTTTGAGGCATAATCTCATCTCCCGGCAGGCCATCCAGGCCACGGCTCAGGATATTCAGGCACAAATCAAACAGTGGAAAAGTGATGGCACCCCCCTGGAGGAGCAAGAATGTTTCCGGGAAGTCACCCTTGACGGCCGCCGCTTTGTCGTGGCCTATAAGGCCGAAATTGCCCGGCAGACCCAAAAAACCCGACAGCGGAAACTGGCCGTAGCCACGGAGTATATCCGGGGTCGCCTGGCTCGCCTGAAGAACCAGGAGACCGGCGTCCACGTACCGGGCAAGACTCTCACCCATCCGGAAACCCTGGTTCATCTCCATGACTATCTGAAAAAACGGCAACTGGGCCGCTATTATCAACTCAGGCTTGACCAACAGGGCCGGGTGGCCTGTGATCCGGATGAGGAAAATCGCCGCTGGGAACTGCTCATCGACGGTAAACTTCTCTTGGAAACCACGAATAAAACTCTGTCTCCAGCAGAGGTCGTCCACCAATACCAAGAACTTCAGGATATCGAACGGTGTTTCCGCACCCTGAAAAGCTCCTTGGATATCCGCCCGGTGTACCATTGGGTGGACCGCCGCATCCGGGCTCATATATTCCTCTGCATCATGGCTTTGCAGCTGCACCGCCTCATGCGGAGTCGTTTGCATGAAGCCCAAATATTTACCTCGCCGGCAAGGGTGTTAGAAAAACTCGCTTTACAAAGGACGGTGCAGGCAGAAATTGATGGTAAAAAATTCGATGGCCTCATTCCACCCACACCGGAACAACTTGATCTCTTTAAAGCCTTAGGAGTGCCCACGCCTCATCACCAAAATCTTCAAGACCCCATGATGTAGTGACGACAAAAAAAGTTAACATGCTAATATCATTTATTATTTTCTTTTGCACTGATAATCTCCGGAAGCATCTGGAAGACTTCGACAGGAATTTTTTTTCGTGCCCGATTAAACGCCGCCTTGTCGGGGGGCTTGACGCCTTCCGGATCGGCAAAGGCTAAACCCGTTTCCGCGAAGCAACCGTCGATGACTTTTTGGTATCCGCGTCGTTCTCCGGAGCGCACCAGGTTGATGATCAGAGCGCCAGGGTGCTCTCCAACCTGAGCC
>JAFDGA010000079.1 GCA_019309545.1 Deltaproteobacteria bacterium | reverse complement strand
CCAGAGCTGGGGCACCTGACTCACCGGAGGGAATACCGGCCACGGCGGTTTGACCCGGTCGGCCAGGGTAATCGGAGTCCGGGCCGGGGCCGGAGGCTGCAATACCAAGGTTGGGGGAGTGGTAAGGGGTAGATCGGTTTCGTTTAGCAACTGCTGGGCCTGGCGGGTTGCCACAGCTGCCAGTTCCAGCCTCCCCGCTGAAGTGGAGACGGCTCCCTGCATCGGTTTTAGCCAGAGCTGCTGCTTCGAGTATTGATTTTTAACCGCTATCGCAGCCGGCCCTGACAAAGCAACGATATGGTCGTCCCTATCAATGGTCACTGCGCCATCCCCCCGACTGATGTCGATCACGGCGGTAGGGGTCAAGAGTTGGAGCCCCCCGGCCGCTGGCGATGGAGCCACCAGGAAACGTAACCTGCCTGCCGCTGCCTTGATGATCAATTGGTCCAAAGCCGCATTTTTTCCCCTGCTGCCATCTAGCACTTCCATCCTGGTATTGGAGTTCAAAAAAATAACCCGACCCGGTGAAAAGAAAATTTTCGCCTTACCACCCGCTAAAGTATGGACGGAAGTTCCGGCAGGGGTAGGATCTAATAGTTTCGCCGGCCGGAAATCCTCTCCTGGTGCCGCCCGCAACTGAACATTGCCTTCCAGGCCGATCACCTCGGCATTTACCACATTTCCAGAAATTGACATTGTTAAGGTAATTAAAACCGCTAGCCATAATAGCCTGGTCAGGGTATGAGCGGCTTTATGAGATATTATCGGCATCTTCAGCCCCTAATCAGAAAAAGTCATAGGTTAATGAGACCTTAAAAAGGTGGCGATCGTATTGGTAACCTTTTTGAGTCGACCGCTGGGTATTATAACCATAACCCAGCCACAAGGCCAGGTCGGACCGCAGCGGCTTTTTCAGCAAGAGTTGCACCTGGTAAAAATTATCCCTTCTTTTTTCTTGGAGGTTTTCATCATAATTATCAAAATCGGTATGGGCATACTCCAGAATCGCCCACCAGGATAGATTCCAGGGTAAAAAGACTACGCTATTGATGGTCCCGCGCACGGTTCGAGCCGGAACGTAAAGTCCCCGTCCCAGATCTCTTTCAAAAGCGGCGCCGAACCTGAATATTCCGATGTCAGGTAATAATATGCCCTGATAGAGGCCGATCTGATGTAACCAGCCGTTACGTTTGTATTCTGAGCCCACCCCGTAATGGAATTGCCGATTCCAGGCCTGATAAATCAGTTCCCCGACCAGCCATTTGGTCTCCGGCCAATTTATGGTCAAACCATAGATATGAAAGGTCGTAAATTCCTCAGCGCTATATAAGGTATAGTCATAACCCACCAGAGGCTGGAGCAGAATCGGTCCGGCCTTAAAATTGACAAAGGCATCGGCCCGGGTATTGAACCAGTTCCAGTTGTCCAGCCAGGTGTGTTGATGATAGGAAGTATTGAGACGCAGTCCCAGGTTATAATTAGGACGGAGCAGGGGATAATACTCTAAACGCCCGCCCAGCCGACCGGCCCAATCCACATGACTGCCTTTCTTCCGTTGGGCTCTGGGCTGGAGATCGCGCTCGGCTTGCAGAGCCACGTTAGAGTCGTATTCCAGACCCGCCAATAATTCGAGACGAAAAGGTTGGGGGCGGACATCCTTAGGAACCAAGGTAATTTTTTCATAAGGTTTGAAATTATTAGCATATTCGGGGCTCAAGCGGTAGCCGTGGGAAAACTCCTGTTGGGCGCGCTGAGGCTGACCCAGTTGTAGCGCGCATAATCCCAAATAATATCTTGTTAGTCCGTCATTAGGATCCTGTTGCCGGGCCAGGGTGAGGGTATCTTGGGCCTGTTGATATTGGCCCAGGAAGTATTGGCTGATTCCTAAATAAACCCGGCCACGTTTGATTTGGGGATCGAGATAAAGGGCAGTCCGAAAGGCCCGATAGGCATCCTGGTATTCCTGCCGGGCCAGGTAACAGAGCCCCAAGGCCTGTTGGATGGCTGCATTTTGGGGGTCCAGGACGGCTGCTTGGGCAAGTAAATCCCTGGCTTCGGCATAGTTCTCAGCCAGGTACGCCTGGGTTCCCTGGGCAAAAAGATTTTCGGCGGCAATCGAGGCCAGCGCCGGGAGACGGAAAAGACCAAAGAGGAAAAGATAAGCAAGACATAAACAGCAAAAAATTCTTTTGCCCCCTGGAAAGGCATAGGGCAGAGGTAATTCTCTGCTGGTCAATTTCCAAATTGTCATCAGAATTCAATTCCTCAGAAATATACGGCTTATAAATACCCACTATGCAATAAATGCTCACGGTTTACAAGCAAATTTTTAATCTGTGACATCGAATTTCGGGGCTGGTTTTCAATTATGACCAGGATAGACCAGGGATAATGGTAGCCGAGGTGGGACAATCGCGAAACAGCAACTGGGCCAAGAACAGCTGGGTCCCTTTCTAATCTCAAATTAACCTCTTTTATGGCTCTAACAGGCTGTTGAAAAACTCTTTACTTGAGACCCCCAAAAAGTGCTGTCCTTAGAGCCCAAAAGGTGCTATACTCAAGGATAACAACACCTTATACGGAGGCAGCGACTAGGCGCGGTGACGATGTGCAACAGCAAGCAATGTTCAGCTACCTTTCTCCGGAAGCTCGGGTGCCCCAGGACCATCGG
>JAFDGA010000078.1 GCA_019309545.1 Deltaproteobacteria bacterium | reverse complement strand
GCCGGTGGACTTTAACAGGGGCCGATTTTAACCAGACCTTCCGTAGCGGTGGTTCACCGTTGGCCCCCCCCTCTTCCGGTTCTGCTAACCCAAGTTTACCAAAATAGCCCCCAGAGAGGGTCAATAATGGTCAAAACCAGCCTTTTCACAAGCGCATCTAGTTGATTTTACTCTTGTGATATTGTGATAAGCTCGCCGTAGTGTTAGAAAATAGCATTTTCATAATTTTTGCCTTGACACCGGCACCCAGCCTTCGGTAGGCTGGGGTTATGTTTATCCGTGCCGTTCGCAAACAAAATCGGGGCTCAACCCAGGTGTATTTTTATCACCAGCTCATCGAGGCGGTGCGAACCCCCCGAGGCCCCCGGCAGCGCATCCTGCTCAACCTGGGGACCCTGGAGATTCCCCCCAGTGAGTGGAAGGAGCTGGCCAACCGCATCGAAGAACTATATCTCGGGCAACAATCCCTCTCTCCCTGGGCGCCACATCTGGAAGCCTTAGCGCAGCACTATGCCAGCTTGTTGCGCCAAAAGGAATTTAGTCGGGCCGCCAGCGCCGAGCCCCCTGAAGCTCAATGGGAAACGGTGGATCTGGCCTCTTTGCACACCGGGGAATGCCGCACCCTGGGCGGCGAGGCCGTCGCCTGGAAGGCCTTCCAGGACCTGGGATTTCCCCAGATTCTCGAAGACTTGGGATTTAGCCAATCGCAGCTCCAGCAGGCGGCTCTGTTAATTATCGGCCGGTTGTTGCACCCCGCCAGCGAACGCCAGACAGCCCTCTGGGCCCAAGAGATCAGCGCTTTGGGAGAGTTGCTGGGCGCGGATTTCCGGTATCTCTCCAACAACGCCCTGTACCGCCTCTCGGACCTCCTGGTCGCCCACCGAGGCGAGATCGAGACCCGACTGGCCGACAACGCCAGGAAGCGGTTTTCCTTGGGAGAAAAGATTATCCTCTATGATCTGACCAACACCTATCTGACTGGCCGGGCCCACGAAAGCCGCCTGGGTCAGCGCGGCCATTCCAAGGAGAAGCGTAAGGATCGGCCCTTACTGACCCTGGCCCTGGTGCTGGACGGTGACGGTTTCCCCAAGACCTCCCGAGTCTTTCCCGGCAATGTCAGCGAACCCGGAACCCTGGCGGAGATGCTGCGCACCCTCCGGCCTGACCTAGAGCAACCCGCTTTCCTGTTTCAAACCACCCCCACCGTGATTATCGATGCCGGGATTGCCACCGCGGCCAATCTGGCCGTGATCCAGGAAGCTGGTTTTCACTATGTGGCCGTGAGCCGCAACCGCACCCAGGAAATCCCCCAGGAGGGACTGGTGGTTATCAAAGAGACTGACGCCACCACCATCCAGGTGAAAAGGCTAGACCAAGACGGCGAGATCCTGCTGTATTGCCACAGCTCGGCCCGAGCCCGGAAGGAAGCCGCCATGCGCACCCGCATGCAACAGCGGTTTGAAGAAGGACTGCAAAAGCTGGCCGCCGGCCTCACCATGCCCAGAGGATGTAAGAACTATGACAAAATCCTGGGGCGCCTGGGACGCCTGCGGGAGCGTTATCCCACCGTGGCCCCATTCTATGACCTGCAGGTGCACCATCGGGATCGCAAAGTCCAGTCTATCACCTGGGAAATTACGGCCCTTGACAAACTCCAGGCCAAATTTTCGGGCTCCTATTATTTACGTTCCAATCGTCAGGACCTGACCGACCAGGAACTCTGGTCCCTTTATATGATGTTGACCCAGGTGGAAGAGGCCTTCCGGGCTCTCAAGAGCGAACTGGGTCTCAGACCGGTGTATCACCGCCGGGATCGCCGCTTGGAGGGACACCTGTTCATCACGGTGCTGGCCTATCACCTCCTGGCCGCCATCCAGCGCCAGCTCAAACGACAAGGGCTTGCGCACCGCTGGCAGACGATACGAACCCGCCTGGCCACCCAGATGCGGGTCACCGTCTCTCTCACCAATGATCAAGGCGAGCGCCTTTATCTGCGGCAAACCACTGACCCTGAACCTTTTCATCTGCAGGTCTACCGGGCCTTGGGCCTGCCTCCCAAGCCGCTCAAAACCAAAAAGATTAAAGTGTAACAAGATGTAGTGACCATAAATTTTCCAAAATAGAGATAACCATCTAAAATAACACACTTATTTTTCAGGTAATGGTAAACTTGGGTTAGGCTAATTCAGAAGGGCGCAATGAATCAGCCCTCGTCAGGTCAATCTATTTCCGGAGCTGGCCGAATTTTTTCTTGATCCTCAGGGCGAAGAGGAGGCTTGATCCTGATGGAGGAAGCTCAGGCTGTAGTCTCCTTCTCTGAAAGCCACTAGAAACCGGTCCATAACCGCGTCGGAAGCCAGAGCTAGATCCAATTGGCGAGCAAAGGTCATCAACAGTCCCACCATCTCCAGGGTTTCATCGGTTTCCAGTAAGGAATATTTGACCAACCGTCCCTGAACCACATCTCCCTTGACCTGAACTTTGAACCCCAACTCTTCCAGAATCTTACTAAGCAGACGGGCCCGGCGTTCCCGGCGCTCCGGGGCGGCGGCCCCGCCTTTAAACTGGAAACTGATATAGTTGTCGTTCTGCTCTTCGGAGAGATAAGCATCCACGAGAGCAAAATGGTAGCCCAGGCGGGAATTAAAGTTGATGTAATTCTCAGTGATGACGGCAAAACTCTTGCCGC
>JAFDGA010000077.1 GCA_019309545.1 Deltaproteobacteria bacterium | reverse complement strand
TTGGACACCCTCTGGCCAAATAATCTACGCCACGCGCAAATATTCGACTCTACCTAACACCCAGTTGATACTCCTTGACCAGGCCACCAATGAAGAATCCCTAGTTCCCTTGGCGCAGGCAGCCGAAGGCTGTTTTACTCCCGATGAAAAAATACTTGTTTTCACTCGACTTCCTTTCCAGGGAAGTTACACCAAGCGGTATAAAGGGGGGACGGTTCAAAATCTCTGGAAATTTGATGTGGCTAGTCCTCAAGAAGCGGTACCTTTGACGGCCGATTACCCCGGAACAAGCAAAAACCCGATGTTCTGGAAAAACAGGATCTATTTCGTCAGCGACTGCAGCGGTACCATGAACCTGTGGTCGATGAACCTAGATGGTTCCGAATTGGAACAGCTCACTTTTCATGAGGGATACGATGTGAGCTCGCCTTCCCTCCATAATGGCCGCATCGTTTACCAGCTGGTGGCCGACCTTTACGTTTATGATATTGAGAAGCATCAAGACACTCCCTTGGACATCATCATCCCTTCTGACTTTGACCAGATGCGGGAGAAATGGATTAAAAAGCCTGTTGATTATCTGACTTCAGCGCACATTTCCCCTGAAGGGGACCGGCTGGTGTTTGTCTCCCGAGGAAATGTCTTTGTCGCTCCTGTTGGGGATGGGCGCTGGGTAAGGGTAAGTTACAAGGAGGGGATTCGCCACCGGGCAGCCCGTTTTTTTCCGGACGGTCAGAGCTTGATGCTTTTGAATGATCAAACTGAGGAGTGGGAATTTTATCGGGCACCAGCTAATGGTCTGGGTCAGCCGGAACAGTTAACCACTGGCGCCAAAGTTATTCGCTTTGATGGGCTTCCTTCACCCAACGGCCGTTGGCTGGCCTTTGCTGACAAGAACTACCAGCTATGGTTAGCTGACCTTAAGGAGAAGAAACTAAGGCGAGTAGCCTCCAGTCTTAACGACATATTTCAGGACTTAGCTTGGTCACCAGACAGCCGATTCTTGGCTTTTGTGGAAGCCGCCGACAATCAATTCCAGCAGATAAAAATTCTTGAAATTAGCACCGGTCAAATTACCGCTGCAACCAGTGAACGAGTTGATTCTTACAACCCCGCCTGGAGTCCGGATGGCAAGTGGCTTTATTTTCTATCCGACCGTTATTTTCGCAGTGTGGTGGGAAGTCCCTGGGGACCACGGCAACCCGAACCTTACTTTGACCGGACCACCAGAATTTATGCCTTCGGCCTTACCGGAAAAGATGTTTTTCCTTGGATACCTCAGAATGAATTATTAGTGGAGAAAAAAACGTCCAGGGAAGGAGCAGGTCCCAACAGTCCTCCATCAGCCAAGGTAAACACTTCGAAAACTGAAAAGACTAAGAGGATGTCTAAGGAAGCTTCCAAAGAAGTCCGAGTTGAAATCAATTTTCAGGGGATCCACGATAGAGTTTATGAAGTTCCTCTGCCCCCAAGTGCCTATTCCAATTTAGGGGTGGGCCAGAAAGCTTTGTTTTTTATCGACCGGGAATCGAGAGCAGCTGGTAAACCAAAGCTTAAAGCAGTGGCCATTACTAACCGCCGGCCAAAAGCGGTGACACTGGTTGAAGATGTTCGGCGCTACGAACTTTCGTCTTCGGGCAACAAAATGATGGTTCAGAAAGGCTCTGAGTTTTATGTCATTGAGGCGGCGACGAAAAAGCCAGCCTCCCTAGCCGAAAACAAAGTTGATCTTTCCCCGTGGAAATTTTCAATCGATCCTCGCTCGGAATGGCGCCAGATGTTTGTTGACGCTTGGCGGATGGAGAGAGATTATTTTTATGACCGAAACCTTCATGGCGTTGATTACGAAGGCCTTCTTCAACGCCATCTACCTTATCTTGATCGGATCAGTGACCGTCAGGAACTAAATGACCTCATTGCTCACTTAGTGGGCGAATTATCGGCCTTGCATACTTTTGTCCGAGGTGGAGACTTGAGGCAACCGCCAGACAACATCCTGCCTGGTTCATTGGGAGCTAGATTGGAAAAAGATGAGGGAGCTGGTGGATGGAGGATTGCCCACATTTACCGTACTGATCCCGAATATCTAGAAAAATTTTCTCCTTTGGCACGGCCCGGATTAAAGATAAAAGAAGGTGATGTAATCGTGGCCATTAATGGCCGCTCTACTCTCTCGGTTGATCATCCTAGCCTCCTTCTTAGAAATACCGCCGGTACCCAGGTGCTTCTAGAGCTAAAAGGCAGCGATGGCCAGGCATATAAAGAAATAGTTTACCCGATGACCCTTTCGGCTGAGGCAGGCCTTCGTTATAGCGAGTGGGAGTATACTCGCCGGTTCCAGGTGGAAAAGGAGACTGCCGGTGAAGTAGGTTACGTTCATCTTCGAGCTATGGGCGGCAATAATTATACGGAGTGGGTTAAAAACTTTTACCCCGTCTTCAACCGCAAAGGCCTGATTATCGATGTTCGTCATAACCGCGGGGGCAATATCGATTCCTGGATCCTGGAGAAGTTGTTGCGCAAAGCCTGGTTCTACTGGCAGGCAAGAGTAGGTAATCCCACCTGGAATATGCAGTATGCTTTCCGGGGGCATATGGTGGTGCTTTGTAACGAGTTTACTGCTTCGGATGGAGAGGCTTTTACCGAAGGCTTTCGCCGTTTAGGGCTGGGAAAAGTTATCGGCACCCGCACTTGGGGAGGCGAGATCTGGCTTACCTCCAGCAACGTTCTGGTCGATCGGGGGATCGCCTCAGCGG
>JAFDGA010000076.1 GCA_019309545.1 Deltaproteobacteria bacterium | reverse complement strand
GAAAGCTGGCGGATTTTTTCCTGGGCCTCGGGACGGAGGGATTTTGGGGGCAGCAAGGTGCGCATATTGAACGGGGCGCTGACGTTGCCATCAATCAGTAACTTCACATATGTATGGAAATTCGGCAACCCCACTAGGTCATTTTCCGAGATCACCAGAGAAAATTCTTTGTGGAGCAATTCGGCATCTCCGGCCCCCACCCGGAAGCTGATCAGGGTGCCGATGTTCCCGAAAATGCCGTTTATGATGTAGTCTTTCAACTGGGCAATATATTGATTGGTAAGAATCAGAGACAACTGATATTTCCGGGCTTCGGAGAGGATGCTGATAAAGGTGGGGGTGGCCAGGTTGTGAAATTCATCTACATAAAGATAAAAATCTCGGAGAGATGATTTATCTTTAACGTCGGTGCGACTCAAGGCCGCGGTAAAAATCTTCCCTACCAGAAGCATCCCCAGGAAATGGCTGTTGGTATCTCCTAAAAGCCCTTTGCACAGATCTACCAGCAGAATTTTGTTGTTATTCATAACATCTCGAAAATTAATGGTGGTGTGCCGCTGGCCGATGATACTGCGGATAAGATCGTTATAAACAAACCGGCATAATTTGGAAGTAATGTAGGGAGTGACATTCTCTAAACTCAGATCGCGTTCAGCGCTTGAGGCTTCCTTCTCCCAGAAATTACGCACGTATACATTAGTACACTTTTCCAGCAATTCTTGCCGGAAGTCGCGATCTTGAAATACCCGGGGAACATCCAGGACCGTAGGCACAAACGGCTCCGGTTGGTCCAGTAAAAGTTGCAAGGCATTACGCATATACATTTCAAAGATGGGGCCGCCGGTTTGCTTGAGATCGTAAAGTAAATCAAAAACTTCTATCAAGTAATTAACACAAAAATCCTTTTCAAACCCGGTGCGGTAGTCCAACAGGTTCAGGCCCACGGGATGTTCATAATCCTGAGGATCCACATATACCACATCCCGTACTCGGTGGGCCGGGATGCAACTAATCACTTCTTCAATCAACTCCCCGTGAGGATCAATGATCCCCAGAGCCTGTCCGCTCGCTATGTCCTGCAGAATCATCTGTAAAAATAGGGTGGATTTACCGGTTCCGGTCTTTCCCACCACATAGGTATGGCGGCGGCGGTCCTGAGGTTGGAAGAACACCTGGCGATTGCGGTTCAGATGGCAGTGTTCGCCTAGTAGCAGGCCCAGGGTAGGCAGGTCGGAGGGGGCGGGTTTGTGATGGTGAAGAGTGGTATCAATGCCGGGAAACTCGCCCGCTGTCGGAATCGGCAGACGGAAGGCGGCGCTGGCTTCACTGACATCAAACAGATAAAGCCAATGGCGTAAAGCATGAGGGGAGACACTCGGAATCCAGGGGGTAAACTCCAGGTTTTTCAAGTTCTGTCCGGCGATTCGGAATTCTGCTGTATCTTTTGGCTCATAAACCTGATATCCGCCGGTGAACGAACTCTCGATGGCATCCGCGGCTTCCGATAAGAAAATCTTCGGGTCCCCGGTATGTTCGGTGATGGTGGTGCCGACAACATTGGCAAGTTCCAGGGCAATGGGGTGGGAGGAGGCCAGTTGCACCTTCAATAAAAACGCTACATCCTGAAGCTGCAAGTATTCCCGGGCACAATGCTTGTATAAGGCAGTGGCCTGGGTTTTCAGAAAAGGCTCCAGAAGTTCTACCTCCTCACTGATCTTTCCAAAGGTCAATTGGGAATATTTTTCACAGAGTTGGAGCCGTTTTTCCATAGTCGTTTCATCCGCTAGCGTCAGACGATAAGGTCGCAGACAGATACTGACCAGGCAAGGATACTGCTGCAAAAACAGCATATTGCAAAGCCGTTCCAGATTATCCGGATGGAGGGTATAAGGAAACACATAATAAATCTGGGAGACAAACTCCGGGCTGGGACCAGCAGGCAATTCCGTCGGACCGGTTTTAAATCCGATGAATCTGGTGGTTTTCTTCTTTACCGTCTCCAGCCCGATCAGATCCTCCCGGCGAATGATTTCCACCAGATGGCGGAATTTAAACGGTTCGATCAGATATCGTAATTCCGCCGGATCGGCGACCAGAACAAAATCGTGTAAATGGTTATGGATCAATAACAGATGTAATAGATAGGGTCCGAGTTTATCCGCCTGGACCAAGGCCTGGGCTCGGGTCGGTCCGGTCACTCGCACCAGAAAGTTAACTTTGATCTCAAACGGGGTCTGAGGGTCAAAAAGATACCGGAGATCAATCGCGCATTCGGGCGGCAAGGCATCCAGAGCCTGAATAAAGTCCATCTGTCGGGCAAGCAGAGAGTGGGCAAAGTTTTCGTATTTCTGCTGTTCCTCGGCTGGCGCTACCCGCATGCCCCGGAGCCGAAGGGCAAAGGTGGCAGCATATTCCTGTGAATTAACTTTTTTAATAATTTTGGCAAATTCCATATCTTACCTTCTCTCTAGTTTCAGAAGCTGGGCATTACGACCCGGCCGAATCAAGCCGCCTCCTTGACAAAAGTATCAAAAACCTTCTTGTATAACGCCAACTTGAATAGATCCCCGAACTTGGGATCATCTACGATTTTCTTGTATAACCTAAATTCTGCAATTGATCATATAGACGAAAAAATGTGAGAAATCCCTAGGTCGATGTTGTTCTTCTCAATCCAGTTGATCAGGGTCGGCACCGCGACTTTGTACCGCTTGGCGATGAAGTTGAGCTTGGAACCGTTTCTCAACAGGTTCCTAAGGAGGTGCG
>JAFDGA010000075.1 GCA_019309545.1 Deltaproteobacteria bacterium | reverse complement strand
AGGGCTGATGGAAGGGCTGCTGAACTTGGTGTTTTCCAAATTGGGGGCCATTTTGGCTGGGGCTATGGGACTGGTGGCTCTGTGGCTCCGAGGCGCTTGGTACAAGCGGCGGGCGGAACGGGCCGAGGCCGCGGCGGCGGGGCTCGAAGTCAAAGTGGATCACCAGGAAACGGTCAGAACCATAGACCAAGCAACAGAGAGGGCAAAGGATGAGCTGGGCAAAATTAATCAAGTTCCTGACGGCCTTGTTGATTATTTCCGTGATGGCAAGCTCCTGCGCCGGAATTCCGAAGGCGGCGATTCCTGATCTGGAAGAGCCAAAGGTTATCTCACCGCCGAAGTGCCCCAGCGTGGAGCGCGTCATCAGGACGGCCAAGTCTATTACCGGTTTTCCGAGGCCGACGCCATAGCTATAGCCAAGCACAGGGAAGAGCTGGTCGGGGAAGTGATCAATGGACAGGAGGGTATGCGGGCATATAGGAGCCTCCTGGAGCAATGCCTAAGATGAAGGGGCTGGCAGAGAAAGCGGTCATGTTCCTGACGGTCACTTGGTTCTTGGTGGCCATGGCGGTGGCCGGGGTGCTTTGGCTGTTGGCGGTTCCTTTCCGGCTACGGCAGACATCCTGGAGAAGGCCGGGATATCATCTCTTGGGACGGCTCCCTGATCGTGGGAGTCAGCCATAACCCCAGGACAGAAATTGTCATCACCAGCATAGACATGCGGCTATGGGGAGAGCAGGAACAGAAGAAATTGAAGAAATCCTGAAGGGTCCGGGACGGATTGAGTGCTTGGCGCTGCGGGCCAATATCAGCCAAAGGCAATGCGCCATAAATCAGGCGCAAGCCCATATTGACCCATGGGGGCCACTCAGGCCTTGCCTGCGCTGTGATCAGGAGGACCGAGTCCGGGAAATAAAGGTGAGAGCACTCCGAACCATTTGGCCGTATGCCTACAAATACAAAAAACGGAAACTGGGGGTGACCAATAAGGCTGAACCAGCGGATTGAAATTGGAAGGGCCAATCCCATCCCATGAATGGAAGTGGCGAGAACAGGCTGTTTATAGGCGTTAAAGAAATCGCCGGTTTCCTGCGCCTGCATTGGCGCACCTGCTACCGCCATCTCAAGGCCGGGCGTCTTCCGGCCAAGCGTGACAGTCTGGGCCGGTGGGTAATGACCGCAGACGATTATTATCAATCATTCAAGTCGCCTGAGAAGGAGGAGGATGAAACCCCGGACCCAAGTCTATGCGGGGGTGAAGTGGGGCCTGCTGGAACCCACGATAATCCTGGTGGCGGAATATTATCTACCACCGGAAGACCGGATACATCTGATACGCGAGCTTTACCGCAGGGAGCTTTACCTGGAGGACCTCCTGATTATCGCGAGCGAGTGGCGGGAGGAGTTGCAGATCAGGAAGTTTTTTTGCGACCCGGCAGAGCCGGAATTGATCAAACGAATGCGCAGGGCCCGCCTTCCCGCGGTGGTAGCTCCCAAGGAACAGAACCTGGCCAGAAACCTGATTAAACAACGGCTGGCCAACACCAAGGAAGGCAGACCCGGAGGACTGACCATCTCCAGAGAATGCGTCAACACCATCCCGGAGTTTTTGAAATACCACCTGCCGGAAGGCAAAACCAAGCCGGCGGACGCCGATACCCACGGCCTTAAAGCCCTGCATTTCCTGGTGCTGGGGTTGAGCCTGGAGGCGACGCCGAGGGTGAGGTGGCTGTGATTTTTGAACTGACGCCCGCGCATTGCCCCTCCTAGGCCGTTGGGCCAGGAGGGGTTCAAGCGGGCGGGTGTTGCTTTGGTTTTTTGCGCGGTTTTTCTTTGGTGCCCTGCTGTCAGCCAAGAGAAAGGATAGATTGTGCCCTATTATGTGATCCGCGAAACCAGGCCGGAAGCTAACCACTGGATACCCAAGGGGCGGTTCAGGGTGGCCGGGTTTGACAAGAAAAAAGAAGCTGAGGCATACGCCCGGCAACTGAGTAAGTTTAGTGCGGATCAATATGACTATCGGGTAGAAAAACATACTCCCAAAAGTCCGCACTTGCCACTGGCCTATGAGCCGCCGCCGGCCCCGAAACAGACCGTCAACTTTAAACCAGAAGAATATCACTTGGAGGATTAGGTTTGGCCAAGAAATTCTGTTCCAAGTGGCGCCCGGGTCAACGGTCTCTGTTAGATCCCACAGCCGAGGTCCGGTGTCGGTTCTGGGGCGGTGGAACCATCTGAAACCGCCCTGACGTATGGCAGTGTGAGACCATGGGGCTGAGAGAATATAATCCGCTTGAACTCTGGCACAAAAACTGGCGGGCGGACAATGACGAGGATGGCGATCCCGATTGATAGGAGGTCTTTGATGTCCAATCCAACTTGCCGTTTATGCGGCCGGGAAATCCCCCCCCGAGAAGCGCATCACAATCGAGGGGAAACAAGATATTTGCTACGACTGCTATAAGCAGCAGGCCCCCATGGTATGCGTGGATTTTGACGGAGTGCTGGCGCAATATGACGGCTGGAAAGGCCCGGACCATTTAGGTGATCCTATACCTGGTATTAGAATTTTCTTGTCAGGACTTAAAGAAATGGGGTTCTGTATAACCATTTTGACGACAAGGAAAACGCAGAAAGTCAATCATTGGATTTTAACCCATCGGCTTGCAGATTATATTGATCATGTGACAAATAAAAAGCCCCCGGCCAAGGCCTATATCGATGATCGTGGAATCTGTTTCAAAGGGGACTTTTCGGAAGTGATTGCAAGACTCA
>JAFDGA010000074.1 GCA_019309545.1 Deltaproteobacteria bacterium | reverse complement strand
CTGTCAATTTTTCGTGGCTACTGGCTGGAAACGGCGCTTTCGCCTTGAAGTAACCGGCCTGGCGACTCAACCATTATTTTTTATGGCTAGCAGAAATGTTTATCAGGCTGCCGGGAATTGGTTATGGCGAATGTTCGGAGGAGAGGCTATCGGTGGCACCAGAACCGGACGCGGGGCCAATGTGAAGTTTGAGTTTAGGACACAAGTTATCTGGGGAGAAAATGCAACATTACACTTTTTTCCTTTGGGTCTTGACGCAGAGGAGGTCATGGCTCGTATTCTCTTCCTGATGGATACCATAGCCCGCTATGGCGGCCTTGGGGCCAAAACCCAGAATGGGTTTGGTCAGATTAAAATTACCAGTGACCTCAATGCTGATTTGATAAAAAAGGGTAGGGATTTAATCCAAAAGGATGTGAAAATCTATAAACAATGGGTGGGAAAAACCCAGGACCCGGATTGGAAACCAGATACAGAACTTTTCAATCTAAAAAATTTCTTTTCCCGTACCTATGAATTAATCGGAGCAGAAAGGTATATCGAGGGGCTTAGGGAGGTTGGAACTGCCTGGACGGATTATAAACGGTATTATGTGCCTTGTGCCTTTGATATCCGCTACAAAAGCCAGCAAAGAAATCCATTTACTGGTCAGGGGAGAGATTTCGGCCTGCGACCGTGGTTTCGGACCCAATGGGGTGATGAAGTGGCACACCGGCTTTTTGGCCGCAGTGATGCTCGATCAGATGAGCAGCGCAGTGCCGGACGCATCCGGGTCAGTCATTTATATAAACTCAAGCCTGGCGGCCCCTGGAATTTAAAGGTTTGGGGGGATGTACCGCCTGGCATCAAGCTCGGAAAGGACCAACAATCGAATCTTGAGGAAGTGATGAAAAATGTAGACGAATTTATCAAAGGAAAAATGTTTCCTAATAGTAAAATTATTAACCAATTCCAGCGTATGGAGGTTCTGGGATCATGATCCGGCGAGAACTACACGCGGCCCGGGGGGGACTGAGTATTCAAGATTTGGCCAGAGTAATGAACGATGAGCAATTGAACGCCTTCACGCGGGCAGAATTGCTCTGTACGGCCTTGCCCACCCCCCTCAAAGAACTGGCTCGAGCCCATTATCGCTCCCAGATCCTGTTCATCGATAAAAACGGCCGTTCCCAGGCTACTAATCAGATTACGCGAGAGCTGGAACGGTTGCGGAGTCTGGGATTGGAGCGGTCTATCTTTGAAGCATTAGCGGTGCTGCCGCCATATAGCCTGGGTATCGAATTTTCCTTCACCTTGTTTCGACCTTACCTGAGTCGGGATGACGATGCCTTCTATATCATTGATAATCCGGTGAGGAAAGAAAAGGTCTTCAAGGTCCCCTATGTAGCTCCCATCAGTTGGAAGGGAAGCCTGCGGACCGCCGCTACTCGAGATTTAATAATTGAAATGAACGGGATGATACCAGATCCCGTGCCGGAGGCTGGTGAAGAGCTGGATAGACTTTATGAGCAGTTATGGTCCCGGCGGGCTCAGCGAGTGCTCCTTTTTGGCAATGAGAAGGAAGCAAATGAAGATGCCATCAATGATTGGCTGGCGGGGCAATTGTTCTCTGAGAAATTGGATGACCCTGATAAAAATAGGTCAAAACGCCTGCAAATAAGCTTTGACAAATATCTCAAAGACAAAGGTTATCGCACCGAGCGGATTAAAGGACGCCAGGGCCGATTATTCTTTTTTCCCACTTATTTCGACCAGATTGGCTTGGAGGTCATCAATCCTCACGATCGGAAGCGAGGTGTGGGTACCAATCCTATTTTGTTTGAATGTGTGCCCCGTGGTGCCAAAGGCTGTTTCAGTTTGCTGTATATTCCGTTTGATTATCCGGGCCTGGACCTTGGAACCTGTTCCTCTGTGACGCCAGATCAATCTGCTCTGATCGCACAGATTCAGGCAGACCTTCCCGTGATTACCAGGGTTATACAGGCTTTATTTACTGTATATGGATTTGGGGCCAAGACCAGCAGTGGTTATGGCACGGTGGAGGACCAATTGACGGAACCTGGACGCCTGGTTCTGAAGGCTCGGTTACCGGAGCTGGCGGAAAAAACTTTGTCAGTTCCAGAAATAGAGCCTTTCTTGACAGAACCTGGATCCCTGGAGGATTTTATTACCCCGGAAGGTAATTTCAGGTCCGAGGAGGATTATAGTTTGGTTCTCCAAGCCCGGGGACAACAATATACCCGAAAGAAAAGGCAGCTCTATCGTAAAGCTAAGCACGGGTGGGAGAGTGGGGGACAAACTACCTACCGTCGTTACCAGTTGGCCCGAACTTCTGAGCATACGGTTTTGTTTTTCTCCAGTTTGACGGAGTTACCTCAAGTCGCTCAGCGATTGGCTGAGGTGTTGGAAAACGGAGGTGCGGCATGAGCAGTTCCTGGAAACCCTCTGATGAAGAAAGACGGGCAATTCTTTTTCTCGAAGCCGCGGGATTGCTACACGATCTCGGCAAGCTAAGTGACAAATTCTTGGAAAGTCAATCTTCTGATAGAAGATTGGGATACTCCCTTATACTCTTGGTTGATCCCCGCAAAGTATACCGCGATTATCGGGGAGCAAAGAGCGACAGAGCAAGAAAGGAAATTGGTAATTGGCAGGATAAAGCTGATAATCCTAATATTGCGGCTCCCTTCAAAGAGCGAGCTGACCTAACCCAAATTTTGAAAGAGACTTCTTTTACAAGCTGGGACGGGACGGAATACAATCTTGCCGAGATGATGCCTTTAACCTCTCGCCAAAAGTTCATAAATGTGGATTGGTCTCATG
>JAFDGA010000073.1 GCA_019309545.1 Deltaproteobacteria bacterium | reverse complement strand
AAAAAATATTCTTACCGCCCCACTTATATTGGTCCACAAAATATTGGGGTTCCCCGGTTTTAAGGGCCAGCATATATTTCTGTTGGGCTTCGGTACCCTGGATATTTGGGAAAATTTCGTAGAGAGATTTGCCCAAGGCCTCGGAAGCCCTGATGCCGGCGACTTTCTCGGAAGCGGCGCTCCAATAAATGCTTTCCGCCAGCTCTCTATATCTGGCCTCACTCCTCTTCAGGGCTTTAATGGCCTCTTGGCGCTCAGTGATTTCCTGATGCAATAGTTCATTAAGCAGAGTCAGTTCAGCAGTATGTTGGTCTACCGAGCCCTCCAATTTTTTCAAATATTCGATTATTTTCTTCTCTTTCTGCTGGCGGTAAGTACTATCTTCCATAAAAAAAACGCTGAAACTAATTAAGTTATTGAAATAAAACAATAATAACGGTAAAATATTATCAACCTTTTTTTATATTGTCAATAAAAATTCTGTTTTTATACCGATTAGCTTTCAAATGAGTAATTTTATCCTTTATCCCCTCTCCCCCGCTGGCGGGGGAGAGGGCGAGGGTGAGGGGGCATTTTAGCTCTTTGATCGCAACTTGGTATTATACCCCTCTTATTATCAGCCCTCGTTCACGGAGGGGCATGGGGCGAAATCTACACAAAAAGGGCCACCCGCCCTATGGCGGATGACCCCAGGCCAACTTGCTCCGGTTAGTTAAATTTCAAAGATAAGCAGGTAAGCGGAGGCGATGATGATAGTGATCAACATGGGGATGAAGCAGGCTCGCATGTAGTAGAGGAAAGAGATGGGATAGCCTGCCTTTTCGGCCAGACCCACCGTCACCACATTGGCCGAGGCGCCGATCATGGTGCCATTGCCGCCCAAACAGGCGCCCAGGGCCAAGGCCCACCATAACACCCCACTTTCCGCTCCGGGAATGGTTTCATTGAGGAAGGCAATGATGGGCAGCATGGTGGCGGTAAAGGGGATGTTGTCAATGGCCGCCGAGGCCAGAGCCGAGACCCAGAGCACCATCAACACCGCCACCACCAACGATCCTTGGGAAACCTGGGCCACCCATTCGGCGATGACCTGGATCAGGCCGGTCTCTTCCGCCCCGGCCACCACCATAAACAGGGCCATAAAAAATATCAGAGTGGGCCATTCCACTTCATGCTCCAGCATCTCCACAATGTCGATGCGACTGACGGCCAAGAGCAGCATGGCCCCGGTCAGGGCGGCAATCGACGGCTCCATGTGCAGCACCCCGTGGATGATAAACAGGAAGATGGTAAAAGACAGCAGGCCTAAGGCCATGGTTAACAATTTTTTGTTGGTGATTTTGTATTCTTCCTGCAGATAATCAATAGTGCGCCCCACATCCTTGATCTCTGCCTTGAGATAATCTTTCTTGTACCAGTAAACGTAATAGATTAAGGAGATTACCAGGCAGACAGCGACAATAATGGTCAGGTTCATGACAAAATCAACAAAGCTGAGTTTGGCATAGGAGCCGATCAGGATATTGGGCGGGTCGCCGATCAGGGTGGCGGTGCCCCCGACATTGGAGGCAAAGACCTCGGGGATCAGGAAGGCAATGGGATTGATCTTCAGGGTAATGGCGATCTCAATGGTCACCGGGATCATCAGCAACATGGTGGTGACATTATCCAGGAAAGCTGAGCAGACTGCGGTAACCACCATCAGGATGCAGGACAGGATAAAGACATTGCCCCGGGCCATGGCGTAGGACTTAAAGGCCAGCCACTGGAACAGACCGGTTTTTTTCAGCACCCCGACAATGATCATCATGCCCATAAGCAGGAAAATGACATTCATGTCAATGGCGTGCATGGCGTCCTCGAAGCCCAAAATAAAGTAGCTTTTATCGAAGGTTCCGGCGGTATAGCTAATAAATAGAATTAACGCCGCGCCCAAGAGCGCCGCCAGGGTACGGTGCATCAGTTCGGCGGCAATGATGCCATACACAAAGAGCAGCGTCAGGGTCGCCAGCCAAAAGGCCGGGGTGATCTGACGATACAGGGTAAACTGCTGGTGCGCCTGAAATAGCCGATTGCCTTCCTGGTCGGTGCCGACTTCGATCAGTTTGACCGGAGTAGGGGCAATGGACCGCCAGCACGGTTTGTGGGCCTTGACCGTCACCTCGGCGGCGGGCAGTGTGCCCGCCGGCAAGTGCACTTCCGCCACGAAGGTGCCCTGGCTGCCCGTGGCGACAGCCTCCTCGCCCTCCAGGTGCACCGGCTGGCCGTTGACCAGGATCTCCACTTCCACCTCTTTGACCCCTTTGCCCTGGGGATTGTTAATGGCCCCGGACAGGCTGAGTCGATCCCCGGCAGCGGCTGCCGGGGCCGCCCCCCCACTGCTGGCCCAAAAAGTAGTGGCTACTACGACCAGGATTAAGTATTGCAAAAAGTAACGGGGTTGTTTCACCATGATGGCATTCTCCTGAGCGGGACAGGGATATGTGAATTATTACACGTAAAGTTCATTTTTGTCAAAAGAAAATACTTCAAAATATATCTTGTCTTAAGAATTTCTTGACATTTTAAAGTATTTGCACTACAAACAAAAATCAATTCTTGTGATAAATGTAACAAAATGCAACGTCCTAGGTTAGCGGAGGAGCCCATGCCGAATAAGACCAAAGTTAAAGACCTGATGATCCGGTTGGAGGATTATCCTCATATCCCCTATTGGTTCACCCTGCGTCAGGCCATGGCTATTGTCCGGGAGACGGCCATTAAGTTTGAAGGGGTGTTTGAACCCCGGGCGGTGCTGGTGTTCGATGAAAAATACCAGCTTGTGGGTATTTTAACCCTGAGAGACATTATCAAGGGTCTGGAACCCCGATTCCTCAAAGAAACTGTGTTGGTCAAACAGGATATCAGTCTTACCGTGTTGTTGGGAGATCTGTTCGGGCCCAACATGAAACAAGAGGCGCAGAAGCCAGTCAGTGAGGTGATGAGCCCCATTAAGATCACGGTGGAAGCGGAAAGTCCTATCGCCAAGGCCATCTTCCTAATGATCAAAGAGAATGTCGGCATGATGCCGGTGCTCCAGGATAACAAGGTGGTGGGAATAATTCGCCTCAGTGAGCTGTTCACCGAAATTTCCGGGATGGTGCTGGGAGACTGATTTTGCCCAACCGCCCATCCGTAAATCTGCATATTTCCCTTCAGGCGAGGCCACTTATGCAGTCAGCCGTGAAGATGCGTGGGTTATCGGTTCTGGAAGGATGGAGGGAGGATAGCTAATGGCAGAAGAAAAAGAAAGAATGCCGGTCGGCGAAGGCCTGCCGGAGATGCCGGAAGAGATTAGACTGGCCCCGGTAAGGGTGCGGATAAACTGGCGGCGTATTGTGTTTATTATGATAGGAGCAGGGTTATTTGCGCTTTTTTATTTAGTCGAGACTCTGCCGGATGCCGTTGATCCGGCAGGTAAGGTTTTCAAGCTTTCCTGGGAGGGTAAACTGGCTATCGGCCTGTTTCTGATGGCCGGTGTCTGGTGGGTCTTCGAGGTCATGCCGATCGGCGCTACCTCTATCGCCATCGGGGTGGTGCAGACGCTTTTCTGGATTCGGCCGGCCAAACAGGCATTAGGTGACTTTTT
>JAFDGA010000072.1 GCA_019309545.1 Deltaproteobacteria bacterium | reverse complement strand
AGATGAACCCGGCCACGCCCGAGACATCATTGATGCGCACTGTTACCGCCAGTCGATCGGGCTGCAGAATCCCTCCCAGTCCCGCGGCAGTGCCCTCCGGGGCAAGTTTGGTAAATAACAACGGCTCGCCTTTGCTGACCGGCACCATCACCACCCGATCCTTGACCTGGTCAAAGCTGCGGATGGCTTGGGGGGGAATAATGTCGGAAGGCCAGGAGACCTCCCGCACCAGCCGCTTCACCAGCAGGGTGCCGGGGTTAATATCGGTTTCGGCGATCAATACCTGACCGCGGGGGACTTCCGCGACCTCAGGCCTGGTCTTCATGGTGATATAGCGGTGGATAAGAACGGTAGCAACCAGAGCAATGACGACGGACAATAACAAAAATCCCAGTCCTTTGCTGATCTTCATAATGGAGCCTCGCTCTCAATTTTGATGCGGCCAGGTATTGGCCGAGGCGTAATTTATGGCGCCCTCCAAGCCGGCATTTTTATCCAGTCTTTTGACCGGGCTTGATAAATCAAGCTCCTACAACTATATACTTGACTTTATATTGGGGTTGCCGGTATCCTTTCCTGCTCTGATAATTCCCGTTAACATAAATCAGTTAATTTATCAAATGGAATATCCAGTCATTCCGCCGGAGGAGGCGGTATCCTAGCGTTTGGGCCTGGATTAGGGCGGGTTATCGCCGCGAGGGTGTAATTGGCTGAGGATCTTTGATTAATTCAGGCCTCGGAAGTAAATGATCACCATTCCCAAAGCCAGCGCCAGGCCGTAGGGCAGGCCTGGGGTTTTGGAAATCTCCGGGGGGTGAGGGTCAACCCCGCCATGTCGGCACAGGATGAAGTTTAAACAAAAGACCGCGGCCTGGCGCAGCTTCTGCCATAACAGACCGCGCCACCATAAGGCCGCTAAGGCCATCAACCCGCCGACCAGGGCCATATAGACAAAGAGGTACACGGTCAGTTTGGGCCCCAGCCAGGCCCCCAGGGCGGCCAGGGCCTTGACGTCCCCGGCCCCCATGCCCCCCATCAGATAAGGCACTATCAGGAGGGCCAGACCTATAATCAGGCCCACCACACCGTCCGCCACACCTACCAGGCCGTGCGCCCAACCCTGATAAAGCAGTCCGGCCAGGGCGGTGCCCAGGGTGAGATAATTGGGAATCCGCCGGGCTTTCAGGTCGCCGGCGGCCATCCACAGACTGAGCAGCAGGGGAAACACCAGGTAGCCCTGGCTTCCCACCCAGTTAATAGAGGCAGTGAACATCAGGGACGATACGACCTCCGGTCATGATTAAGTAGAGTAATCCAACCTCCCCTGGCCTGAATTCATGACGCCACCCCAGCATCATCAAAGATAAGAGAAGCTATGATAGCATATTCAATGGAGGTGACCCCAGACTCGTCGGCGCCAAAATTTTTCCACATGGGTGCACCTCATATCCTTAACGGTAGTCCCAGGCTTAACCCCCAGATCCTGGAAGGTCTTTTTATACAGCAGGCCATAGATGATTGGGGGCCTTATACCAAGTTGCGATCAAAGAGCTAAAATGCCCCCTCACCCTCGCCCTCTCCCCCGCCGGCGGGGGAGAGGGGATAAAGGAGGGATTTTTAGGGGTTCCCTCCCCTAACCCCCTTTACTAAAGGCGGGTCAATGGAGATTTTATAAGGGTAATTAGTTCTGAGACCGAAAGCAGGGCCCGAGCAAAAAACCCGGGCCCCTCTGGGCGGCAAGACCTTTAACCCGCTTATTGTAATTGTCCTGATATATTAGTAAATATAGTGTTTAGTGACGTACCTACGGCTGTCACGGCTACAATTATCGCCACCGCGATCAACGCGGCGATCAGGCCGTACTCAATGGCGGTGACGCCGGACTCGTCTTTAAAGAACTTTTTGATTCTCTCCATTTTTGTCCTCCTAAATTTTTTCCAGCTCAATGGCTTGGGTGGAATGGTTCACGTTTATAATCCTTAAACGGACCTAAGTAAATTATTTTGGACGTACGGCCCTTCACCTCCTTTAAAATTTGGGTTTCCGGATACTTTGGGCCTCCCTGCCCGGCTTTATATGTTCCTTGAGCCTGGGCTCATTGCCGGCCCAAGTCTTTCCTAACGGTCTTATCGGCCCGTGATCACCCATACTTTAATCTGAACGAAACTTACGCAAAACCCGGGCCAGCTTTGAACAACATCCGCCCCTGACTAGAACTCCCCGGCCTAATCGACCAGTACCGGCCGTTTCGGGTCAAGGTTACTCCACCGGCTGCCGCCGATGCCGGTGTTGGCACCCGGCTGGACCTCTTCGACAAATTCCATGGTGATGGATTTTTTCCCCTTTCCTTCACTGGCAGGCTGGGCATCATATATTTTAACCTTGATAAACCTGAGAATGGGAGCGCCGGGTGGATTGGCCACGTGCTCCTCGACCACCGGCACTATAGCATCAATAGGCCCATTTTCATCGAGTACGCCCTTCAGATGTTCTAATTCGACATTTATAACCCCGTTGTTGGTCCTGATGCCGTCGTCCTTATAGAGCGGCTCACGGACTACCTCTCCATCCAGTAATTTTTGAACCTCAGGTCGGTTGGCCGAAATCTCGTCATCCAGAGAGGTCCAGTAGCCATAATCCAAAATCTTTTTATCCCCTTCCTCATATTTAACACCGGGCGTATTGATAAAGATTTCTTGCGGCCCTGTGCCAAAAAGAGAATCTGCTATGTCGTCCTTGATAGTAAACGGGAACAGTTCTTCGGGATTATAAGCGGCGCCGCTCATCCCGGAGATGGCGGTGGCGGTGGCCCTCACCATCAGGTTGTTGACCCCCAGCAGCGGGCCAAACCACAGGTTCAGGTTTTTGCTGGCCCACACCTGGACGGCATTGGCATGTTTTTCCGCTTCTTCACCGCTGAGGGGAGTGAAGGTCCGATATTTTTCCGGGATATTAGGGTTCATGCCCCATTCCCCGACTTGGGCGGTAATATTGCCTAATTCCTGTAATTCTCCATCCACTTTGTTTTTTTGGGCATAATTTTTGGCGGTAACCACCGCGCCGGAACAATCTTTTACCCCAACTTCGGGGAACATGGCCATGACCCCGGCCAGGGCCCCGGCATCGACGGCGCGCTGTAATTCTGCCTG
>JAFDGA010000071.1 GCA_019309545.1 Deltaproteobacteria bacterium | reverse complement strand
TCCGGGTTGCGACCGCCGCCCGAGGGAGGCGGGGCGTCCTTGCGCCGGAAACTCTTCAGGGAAGCCCAGGCCTCGATCAGGGTACCGTCCACGGTGAAATGCTCGTCCGACAGCGGTTCGGCCAGGGCTTGATTCACCATTTTGCGGATCGGCCGGAGCCGATGGTCCTGGAGCACTCGAGCTTCAGGAGAAAGGTAGCTGAACATCGCTTGCTGTTGCACATCGTCACCGCGCCTAGTCGCTGCCTCCGTATAAGATCTTGTTATCCTTGAGTATAGCACCTTTTAGGCTCTAAGGACAGCACTTTTTGGTGGTCTCAAGTAAAGAGTTTTTCAACAGCCTGCTAGTGCTCAATGCTTGGTCGTCCTTGCTCGTCGTAGTGCATTTGCTCCAGATCCTGCAGTAAATCGGGCTGCCAGCACGCTACTGCTTGCAGGAAGGCATCTACCTGCCAGAAAAAAATGCCACTGTTCCAACTGTAGCCTCCTTCCGCCAGGTAGCGCGCCGCGGTCTCCGGATCGGGTTTTTCCACAAAGCGATCTATCTGATAGACTCCCCCAGGGACAGATCCGGAGGCCAAAGCTTCACCCTGCTTGATATAGCCATAGCCGCTTTCCGGCCTGGTGGGGGTAACGCCAAAAGTGACCAGGTAACCCTGTTGCGCCGCTGGCCGACCGGCCATCAGGGCCTCCCAGAATAATTGCGGCTGCACCATCAACTGGTCTGCGGGCAACACCGTCATCAGTGCTTGCGGGTCTCTCTCCACCAGGATACGCGCCGCCCAGGCAATGGCCGGGGCAGTATTCCGTCCTACCGGCTCTGCCAAGATGTTGCCGCCGCCGCAATTTCTGCATCTAACATTTCCGAATGGCGGCGGATCTCCAGTTCTTGCTCGCGGTGCGTCACTACCACTAACCGATCAGGGGGCACATATGGAACGATCCGTGCCACGGTTTCTTGCACCAGGCTGCGGCCATTCTGACATCCCGGCAGATGCAGTAATTGTTTAGGTTGCAACATCCGCGACAGGGGCCAGAGACTGGTCCCGGAACCACCCGCCAGGATGACGGCGTAAAGCAAAGGGGAGTTTTCGCAAGGAATCATGGTTTAACCAATATTTTGATTGGGATATCAGAGGCTTAACTGGGTCGCAGGGATTGTCAATATTTGTGCAGCAAAAACTGTGATAATAGCTGCCTCAATAGGCATGGGAGCCGGTGAAACCCTTAAAAATGGTAAGCCAGATGATCTTGAGATCAAACCATATGGACCAATAACGCAGGTACTCCAGATCATACTTGATGCGCTTTTCCATCTTTTCCAGGGTTTCGGTTTCCCCCCGCCAGCCATTAACCTGGGCCCAACCGGTGATCCCCGGACGCACCTTATGGCGCAGCATATAACCGGGTATCCGCCGCCGATAATATTCGTTATGGGCGACCGCATGGGGCCGCGGCCCGACGATCGACATGGTGCCAAATAGGACATTAAAAAACTGCGGCAGTTCGTCCAGACTGGTCCGCCGCAACAAATTTCCGAAACCGGTCACCCGCGAATCATTTTTAGTCGCCTGGGGGATATCCGGGCCATCTTCACACACTCTCATGGTGCGAAATTTGTAGACGATAATCTCTTTGCCATTCAGCCCATAGCGGCGTTGTTTGAAGAATATCGGCCCTGGAGAGGTTAATTTGATCCCCAGAGCAATAATGAGCATCAGGGGCGAAATCAGCAGCAGGATGATGCTGGCTAAGACGATATCTTCCGCCCTTTTTAGCCAGCCATTGATCCCATGGAAGGGGCTCTCCCAGATAGAAATCAGCGGGATCCCCTTTAACTCAGTGGAACATGCCTGTAGGAGTGAGAAGGTAAAGATATCAGGGACAAAATAGACCGAGGCGGTGGTATCCTGGAGGGCTTCGATTACCTCTCGGATACGAGCTTCGGCGCGCAAAGGCAGGGCCAGATAGACCATGTCAATCTTATTGGTCCGGACATAATCGACCATGTCCTCAAGATTGCCCAGTATCGAATATTCTTGAGCCCCGCCCTGCAAGGCAACCTTCTGACCTGTCAGGTGATCATCGAAAAAGCCCCTCAGGCGCATGCCTAGCCAAGGCGTATCTACAACATTTTCTGCCAGCCGGTGGCCCAGTTCCCCGGCCCCGGCGATGACCACGGTGCGACTGTTACGGCCCCATTCCCGCAACCACCGCAGACCGACGTAGACCTGGAGCCTTAATACCACCAGAGCCATCGGGGTCAGGATAAACCAAGAGAGGACTACCCGCCGTGCAAAAATGGTCGACGTCTTGGTAACGTAACCCAGCACCGCCAGAATGGCGATCACCACGGCCCAGGCCAAAAAGGTTTGGCGAAACAAGCGACCCAGGTAAACACCGCGCCAAGGTTGGTAAAGCCGGGTACTCTGAAAAACTATAACGGTGAGGAAAAATGCGACCCCCCCCATGACTAAATATTCAAAACTTATAGGTATAGAGTAGGTCCTGCACAAGATCAGCAGCAGGGCCACCACCACAGTACCGTCCAGCAGCCATTGGATTCTGGAAAGAAGCCAACGATACTGATTGAATATTCCTTCTCGGCTAGGGGCAACCATAAACTTCCTCCCCAAAGGACCCAGTGACAGGTGCCGTGTCCTGATGAGTTGAGGAATTTGGGTTAGTTAATTGTCCAACGCCCTCAAAGAACTAATTTTGGTTTATTAGGGGAAAGAGATTGGAATACGGTGCTATTATAAATAACCGGAGAAGGGCATGCAAGTATTTTCACGACGCCCGCTGTCAATTTCTGGTTAAATCCATCTCTTGAAAACCTCTTAGCAGGCCGTTGAAAAACCAACGTGATTTAACTCTGTCATCTGTTTCAAGGAGACTGCGCTACCTTTATGAACTGTAAATTCGCTAATAAATCTTGGTTACGTCCTCCGTCGGTGGCCGGTAGCAGTAAGAATTACCGCATTCCCGGGGTCCTTTTTGGTTCAGGTAGAAGCTGCCGCTATCAGGTTGCTGATTCGCACCAGATTGTAAGCCGCGGCGGTGAGGATAAACATCCAGCCCACCCGTTCCAGGCCTCGGTGCCGGGTTTTCCGGAGATTGCCGACGGTTTTCATCCACCCGAAGATTTCCTCCACCCGTTTGCGCAGGCGTTGGCTGAGGGCGTAGCCCGGATGGCGAGTAGTCCGGCCGTCAATGGCAGATTTCCGGCCT
>JAFDGA010000070.1 GCA_019309545.1 Deltaproteobacteria bacterium | reverse complement strand
TTATGATCAGGCGATCGAAATCCGGGAGAGATTAAGACAACAGGGCCGCCTGCTCGATGAAAACCACCTGGCCCAGGCGTATATGAACCGGGGAGTAGCCAAAAGGGTTCTCCAGGACCTGGCCGGGGCCCTGAGCGATTATGATCAGGCGATCGAAATCCGGGAGAGATTAAGACAACAGGGCCGCCTGCTAGATGAAAACCACCTGGCCCAGGCGTATATGAACCGGGGAGTAGCCAAATGGGTTCTCCAGGACCTGGCCGGGGCCCTGAGCGATTATGATCAGGCGATCGAAATCCGGGAGCGCCTGGTGTTCGAAGGCCGGTTCTGGCAGAGGGCTGGTCTTTTTATGACATACTACATTGCTTTCCTGCTGTTTAAAAAATACCGCGACGTCAAGGCCCTGGAAAAACTTGGCAAACAGGCTTTATCAGCGGTCCGGGCCGCTCTCGGCGATGGCCGATTGACCCCGGGGGCGATCAGGGAATTAAATGATCTGATGCAGCTAATGGTCGAGCACCCACATCTACCGGAAGCCCAACGCCAACAATGGCTTGAGGTGGCCCGGGGGTTAGAGGCTAGAGCGGGAAATGATACAGAGGGCGGTTGATCAGACCAGTTCCGCAGATGGCCACCGAAAGCCGACTCTAACCCGCTCATCATTTTCCTTGACCCGGCATTGGCCCAGATTTACAATGATTAACAGAAGTTGATAGTTGAAGCTTAAGATCAAGGTTCTAAATAATGCCTTAATGCTTTGGTTGAACCTTCCAGATATTGAGAAACCTTGGAACAGACTGAACTAATTACGGCCATCAAGCAACTTTTGATAATGTTAGTGGGTTTCGGGGTGATACTGGGCCTGATTCGGGTCAGTAGATTACCCAAGATTCTGGCTCGGATCTTAATCTTGCCGATAATTCTGGGGATGTTATATGCCGCCGGACACCAGTGGTGGGTGCAACTGCCGGCCGTGCAGCAGCAGTTGGTTCTGATCGTCTTGTTGCCGGTGGCATTAGTAATATTGTTGCGGCTGGTTCTGGGAGCGGAGCTATTCCGCGAGGTGCTGGGGAATTTCATCTATGATCTGCTAAAAAATGGCTTTATTTTATTGTTTAATTTAACCGTTGGATTGTTTAGCCTTCCGATAAGGCTGATCCGCTTGCTGTGGCGGAGGTGGATTTAAGATGTGCGGTAATTTTAAGTTAAGGTCGAATACCTGGTTCCTAGTGCTATTATGCGGCCTGGGGGGATTTTTATTTTTGAGTGGTTGTTCCCACAAAAATACCCCGGAGGCTTCTCGGGTGGCTGAGAAAGCTACTATTGCTCTGGGGAAGCCTACTCCGACTCCGGGATTGGATGTCTACCTGTTGCTGGATGAGTCCGGCAGTATGATCGGGCGCCGGGGCTCGGACCCAGAGGGAGTGCGTTACGAAGCCGGGAAGTATCTCCTTCAGAATTTACTGGTGAAGCGCTCCCCTCCGGAAGGCCCCCATCGGGTGGCCATTGTACATTTTGCCACCCGGGCTCAGGGCACGCCTTTAATAGAAGTAACTCCTGGCAATGCCGATCGAATGGTTCAGGCCCTGGCCTCACCGACTGATATTCACCGGGGATATACCAATATCGTCGCCGCCCTCCAAAAAGTGAAACAACTCTATGACCAGACCCCTCCAGGTAGACATCCTCGCCGCCTGGTGGTAGTGTTATTCACCGATGGGCAGCCGGATGATGCCCGTAAGTTACCCCTTAAAAAATATTTCCAAGAGATTGCGCATCAGGTGCGACAAGAGTTGCCGGGGGCCGAGTTTTATGTGGTGGGGTTAGATAATCCCCACTTTAAGGACCGGTTTCAGCAGACAGTGTCGGATTGGCAGAGAATTGTCGGCCAATATCACGTAGTCACCATCACCCGGATGCCGGACCTATACACCACTTTCAATCAAACCCTGCAACGGATTCTGGAGATCCCCCAGGTAACCCCGGACAGAGTGCAGCAAGAAAAGACTTTCGAGGTGCAACCATATCTGGATTGTTTGGAATTCCACATATTTTATGATCCCCGAATAAAATTGGCGATTTACCGGCCAGATGGCAGTCTTCTGAAAGCCAAGGATCCGGGGGTATCTGTGACCAAAGAGGCCAAATATGCCATTTTCCGGGTCCAGGATCCAACTCCCGGGCACTGGAAGTATCGGATAATCTCTGGTCAGGGCCAGGTTACCGTGTTCCGCAACCCGATCCCGTTTCGGCTTACCTTGCTGCAACCCGGAGCCTTCTGGCCCATGGGACAAGAGATTTATTTAAAAGCGGTGTTTTTAAAAGCGAATGGCCAGGAGATTAAAGAATTGCCGGATTATCCCCTGGGATTTATGGCCCGGGTAATCAGCCCCGGTCGGAAAGAACAGGTGGTAGATTTCCCACGCGGCTCTAAAGTCGGCCAGGTGTATTACAGTAACCAAGCCGTGAAGACTACCGAGGCCGGAGAATATACCATTATTTTGACGGTGAAAGGCGGAGATCGGTTCCAAACCTCCCACACGGTGAAAACCTTTGTGCAATCTGCGCCGTATTTAGATATTCAAAAACCCCAGCCGTTAACCCATTATGGCCGCAGTCAAGAGTTGGTGGTAGAAGCCCTCCTGGAGCGGGACGGGCATAAGACTGATCCTCAGAAAGAATTTATTGAACACCCCAATTATTTGATTCTGGCCAAACTTCTCCACAGCCCCGATCAGGAGAGCGGCCCCACGATCTGGCTTTCTCAGAATGACCAGCGGAAAAGCTATTTTTACGGGGTCTTACCCCAATACTGCTGGACTCCCGGCTCCTATCGACTGGCCGTGCAACTGGCAGGGACTCCCCGACTGCCGGTAGCCTTCAAGGGCTCTGGCCCCCAGGTCCAGGTGATCGACTTTTATATTTCTAAGGCCTGGCCGTGGTCCACCCGCCTATACTATCTGGGGCTGGCAATTTTAAGCATGATAATTCTGTGGCTTATGGCCTTGGCCATCTGGTTGCTTTCCGCTACCAAGGTTATTGGCGGGGTAACCATAGATAGTGCCAGCGGGCAGACCAAAAGTTATCGTCTTTATAGCCGAGGGGTGCTCTGGCCCCAAGGCCTCCCGGGGTTTTCACAGGAAGACGGTTCCAAATGTCCGCCTTTGTGTTTATGGGCGCGGAGTCTGGGGCGGGAACGTTTGCGGATTTATCTGGGGGGCTGGATTTCCTTGCTCAGTATGGGATTGATCAAGGAGCGCGTTTATTCGCTCCGAAAAGATGAACAGGTTGAGTA
>JAFDGA010000069.1 GCA_019309545.1 Deltaproteobacteria bacterium | reverse complement strand
CTTGGGCCACCTCACCTTAGTGGAAGGCTTGAACCAATTGAAACCCCTGATTTTGGCCGAATTGGGAGCGGATAAGGGACGGGCGGTGGTGACCTACCTCCAATTCGCCATTGATAAGTGCGTGGATTATAACAGTAGGCAAACAATTTGGCATGTTGGAAGAGGAGTTATTGGCCATACTTTTACAAGACATGACTATTCATTAAAATATTGTTTCGGGGAAATGATTTTCACCGGCCCCAACTCCGGTGCCGCCTGGGGCTTATCTCAGATAGTAGATGCTTATCAAGGCATGGCGGCCTTGCTTTCCCCTTTAAACCAGAGGGTTGAAAAGGGACTGGAATTACCCCTGGTCATCTTAAACCGGACCGCGGCCCATCTGCCGGAAATTCCCGAGCGCTCAGTGGACCTGGTCTGTATGGACCCGCCGTATTACAATAATGTCCAGTACTCTGAACTCTCCGACTATTTTTATGTCTGGCAGAAAAGAACCTTGGGAGACCTTTATCCAGGTATGTTTGGCCGCCGACTGACCAATAAAAAGAACGAGGCGGTGGCCAATCCGGTTCGGGACGGCTCGGATGTTGCGGCGAACCAGGCTTATGAGCGGATGATGGCCGAAATCTTCCAGGAATCCCGGCGGGTCCTGAGGGACGACGGTCTCATGACCCTAATGTTTACCCATAAAAAGCAAGAAGCATGGGAGACGTTAACCCGCTCCTTAATTGAATCGGGCTGGACCATCACAGCCTGTTTTCCGGTTGAAGCCGAGGCCGCCGAGTCCATGCATCAGAAAAATATGGCGGCGGCGGCCAGTTCTATCTTCATTTCCTGCCGCAAGCGGGAAAGGCAGGCAGATTTCCCGGCGCTGTGGACCGGGCTGGGCGGCCAGGGGGTGCAAACCCAGATCCGCCGGGCGGTGGAAGCCGGACTTGAGGAGTTTAAACCCTTAAAGCTCAATCCGGTGGATGAAATGGTGGCCTGCTATGGTCGGGCCCTGCGGGTGCTCTCCGAGCAGTGGCCGGTCCTGGACGGTGATGAGCCGGTCGGGCCGCTTCGGGCCATGAATGAGGCCTCCCGGGTGGTGGCCGAAAACCACATCCGCCGCCTGACCCGGGAGCGCCTGTCGGTGGACGATCTGGACCCTGAATCGGCCATGGCGTTAACCCTGTTTGGCATCTGGGGGTTGAATGAGTTCAGCTATGATGAGGCCCTCAACCTGTCCAAATCCCTGAATATCGCCCTGGTGGGCAAACCGTCCGGCTACCGGGTGGAAGGCCGGATGATCGGCATTAACCAGCAAGGGCCAGGCCGCCGCAGCCGCGGAGCCGATGCCGAGACTGTCGGATTCCATGCCCCCTTGTTGCGCAAAGGTTCCAAACTCCGGCTGGCCCGCCCCGAAGAACGCAGCCCCCAGCGGCTGGCCCACCCTCAGACCGAGTGGGATATCATGCAGGGGGTGTTGGTCTCCTTTCGGGAAGGAGATGTTCCGGTGGCCCGAGCCTATTTAGAACAGAAAGCCCGGGACCATCAGGAGAAGATTCTCGATCTTCTCAGAGTCTGGGCCGCGGAAGTCGATGAGCCGGATTTGCAAAAGGAAGCTGCCAGCCTCTTGTTCGGGTTGGGATTGAGTTAATCAGCAGGGCACCATGAGTCCTCAGAATCTTTTAGACCAAGGTTTTCAGGATTACCCCTGGCGGCTGTCCTACCGCACTTCCACTCTGAAGCCGGACGGCAAGCCCCTTAATATTTTGCAAGACTTTTACCTACCGGTGCTGCACCGGGCGGTACGTTATGATCGGGTGGCGGGATATTTCCGCTCTACTTCCCTGGCTGCGGCCTCCCAAGGCTTTTCGGCGTTGGCCAATCACGAAGGCCAGATTCGGCTGATCGTCGGCGCAGATCTGGCCCCCGAGGACGTGCAGACCATTCTGGCGGCCTATGAGAAAAAGCAAGAAGGTTCAGCCGCTCCAGAGAATCCTTTGGAGGCGGCCCTCACTCGCGAACTGGCAGGGTTTCAGTTCTGGCCGCAAGAGGTGCAAAACGGCGTGCAGCTTCTCGCCTGGCTGATCGCCAAAGGTAATTTGGCAATCCGGGTGGCCTTTCGCACCCATGCCCGGACCGGTGAGCCTTTGCCCTTCGAGTCGGTGACCGATGGTTATGTCCATATGAAATGGGGCCTGTTTTCGGATCTGCATGGCAATCGCATCTATATTTCCGGGTCTCTCAATGAGTCCAAAACTGCCCTGACTCTGAATGCCGAGAATATCGATGTGCACTGCGACTGGCGGGGAGAAACCGAAAGGCAGCGAGTCGAGGAGGCCGAAAGAGAATTTACCACCCTCTGGGAGGATCAATCCCCGGGGGTGCGGGTGCTGACTCTCCCGGAAGCGGTAAGGCAGCAGCTCATCAAGATTGCGGAAGGAATTACCCGCCCTACCGAAATCGACGGCACCAGCGCGGTTCCCTTGGCAGTCCCGCCCTCGGCCCTTGAACTTTTGCGTTTCGCGCTAGTTAAAGATGGCCCCCGACTCCCAGGCGGTCGTTGGGTAGGAATGGAAACCACGCCCATTACTCCCTGGCCGCACCAGGAGGTAGTAGCCCGGCGGGTCATTGCCACCTATCCCTTCAGCTACCTGCTGTGCGATGAAGTGGGCCTGGGGAAAACCATTGAAGCTGGTCTGATCATCCGCTCGTTGTATCTGTCGGGCTTAATCAAACGGGTGCTCATTGCCGCCCCGGCCAGTCTGACCGAACAATGGCACCGGGAAATGGCGAGCAAGTTTTTCCTGCCTTTTGGCAGAGCCCTGGGAGGAACTCCGCCACAACATGAATTTATTCTGCCCTCAGAAGAACAAAAATCGGCAGCAACACTTTATGATCCTGATCTAACCATCATCTCCAGCGGACTGCTGGTCAGACCGGAACGACAGGCGGACCTGCAGGATGCCAAAATTTTTGACCTGACGCTGATCGATGAAGCCCATAATATTCGTCGAAAAAACCCGACCGAGGGATTTAAAGCCGAACCGAAATTTGGCAGATTGTTTAAGATTACTTCCGAGTACCTGCGGCCGAAAAGCAAGTGCTTGCTTCTGGCTACCGCCACTCCGATGCAACTTGATCCGGTTGAGGTCTATGACCTGCTGGGGTTGACTAATAGAGTCGGTGCCTTTCAGTATGATCCCGGCCTGAGCCAATGGTACCATGATATCTTGGGTCGGCTGGTTCGGGGGGAAGCGGTCGCTGACACGGAATACTCCTTTTTACGCCAGGCTATTTTAGGCTTAAAGCAGGAGGATCCTTTTTACAGTCGCTATCTTGAACAAACCGTGATTGATGGGCGTATTCGGGCGTCAGTGCGGCGCTGGTTGGAACAGGGACAGCCGCCACCTCACCGTGATTTAAAGGGGCTTCTCCGCCTGATTTTCTATGCTTCTCCCTTGCACCGGGCGATGCTCCGACATACCCGTGCTCTCCTGGAAATTTACCGGGAAAACAACCAACTGAATGCCAATCTGGCCAGGCGCCGCCTCTTGCCTCTATCCAGCATAACTTTCACTGCCCAAGAGCACAACTGCTATGAACAGCTTGAAGTCTATTGTACAAAGCT
>JAFDGA010000068.1 GCA_019309545.1 Deltaproteobacteria bacterium | reverse complement strand
ATATGTTGGAGTTTTTTACCAAGTGTTAAGGTATGAGGAGTTAAAGCTGAACCATCTACCAAATGTTCGCTCGGGTAGAGGCCGGTGAATAATGAGGCGTGTGAAGAAAGCGTCCAATTTCCAGGAGCATAACAACGGGAGTAAAAAGTAGACTCTTTCGCAATCTCCTCTAAATTCGGTGTGGTGCGGCGATGATAACCGTAAAGAGACATGTGCTTAGCCCCTACAGTATCCATAACGATCATAATGATATTGGGCAGATTGTTTGACATGTTTTCAACCCCTAGCTCTCCGTGGTATAGCTTTCAATAGTTGCCAGTCCCCACAACGCCGGGCAATGAGCGAAAAAATTATCAAATATTGGATGACAAAGCTTAATAAAGTCCAGATCAACGGGGGACTATAGTTATAGTGCAAAATCCATATAAGCCCAAAGGCCCCCAAAGATAATAAGGTTAACTGAATGATCTCGCTGGGGAAACTTAACACTCCCAATGTCTTCCATACCTGCCAGGCCCCCAGACCATTTAGCAAAGCCAGGCCAAAAGCCTTGGCTAGGGCCAGCCCAGTTAAGCCATACTTTGCGGCCATCAAGGCCATTAGGGGTAAAATGATACTAAAGCCTGAGACATACACCTTGAGGGCAGTCTTCTGGTTCTTAGTCAAAGTAAGCAATAAAAAAACTGAACCTGCCGACACGCTAGCCAGTTGCCCCAGAGCGAGGACCCCCAAGGCCCATTTGGCCTTGGAAAATCCTGGCCCGAAGAAATCCAGCAATTCGACCGGAACCAACAGAAATAGCAGACAGGTAGGTAAAGCCAGATAGTACATCCACCGGGCCGTGCTCCGGGCTACATATTCCAACTCTCGTACCTCCCCACGTTGGTGGTGCTGCACAAATAAAGGAGGCAATATGGCATTAATAGCAATCAGAGGCAGGCTGACAAAGACAGCCATCTTCATAGCTGCGCCATAATAAGCAACTTCCTGAGGTGTCCGGAACAATGCCAGAATTAGGCTGTCCAGCATGGCTAAGCCGGTCTGTAAGGCAACACTGAAAAAAACTATTAAACTATAACCCCAGATTTCTTTCCAGGGAAGGCTTATTTCTAACCCTGGCTGAGGGCGAGGGGTATATTTTTTCAAACCCCATAATAAGATAACCAGCGCTCCGGTAAAACTTAAGAGGAATGCCCCGGAAAGAGCGGTGGCCAGATCGGGAAGCCAGGGGACCATATAATAAAAAGCCAAAATCAGACCCAACAGCATGGCCGGTTGGGCCACATAAGCGGTCAAGGTGGCGAGCAGAACCGCTCCCAGCCCCCGCAGGGTTTCCCGGAGAAGAAAGGTGAGCGCCAGGATTGGAAGCGCTACCGCGAAGCAGAGAAGCACCTTGGGTAGATCCGGCGCATTCAAGTATTCAGCTAGCCAGAACCGGTAATAATAAATCACCCCGGCGGTTAGTAGGGTGAGGCCCATAATGACCAGCGCATTCTTATAAACCAGGCGACTGACCAGACCAATCTGGCCGTTCTCTTTAAGCAGGGCTGAATAGCGCAGCATGCCATTATTCAGTCCCAGCGTACAGATGGTGCCCAGGAAGGTAACCATGTTGACAGCAATCAAAAATGTCCCCATCAGCTCTGGACCATACAACCGGGCTAAGACTAGATAGGTAGCATAAACAATCGCTACCATTAAAATTTTCCCTGCCAGAGCCGCAACTGAAGTGCCGGCTACTCTGGAAAGGGGGGAGCCTTGGTTCATTAGAAATAGCCCATGGCCCGCAGGCGTTTCATGATTTCTTCTTTTTGCTGGTCCCGGCCGGCTCGTTCCGGGCCGCCCGCGGCGCCTAGTTTAGTGCAGGGTTCGCACCCTAAACTGCGGTAGCCCTGGCGATACAGCACACAATATGGAATGTCATTATCCTTGATATATTGCCAGATATCCATCTCGGTGAAGTGGAGAATGGGATGGACCCGTATATGCTGAGGATTTTCCCGCGGGGAGAAATAGCTTTCCTTTTCCCGGTCGGGCTGTTCATCCCACCGCATCCCGGTGATCAAGGCCTCCCAACCATACTTTTTAAGCGAGTTATTTATCACTTCGGTCTTTAACTTCAGGCAACATTCTTCCTTATTGGCGGCAATTTTGATGGTTTTCAAGGCTTCGTCATTGCGTTCGATATGCAGATCCAAACCCCACTCCTGAGCCAGCCGATCCCGGAACTCGTAAATCTCCTTAAACTTGACGGTAGTATCGATATTCAAAACCGGGATCGGCACCTGGCCCCCGCCGATTTCCCGCAGCAGGTGCAGGGTAGTAGTGGAGTCTTTTCCTCCAGTCCAGGCAACCGCAATTTTACCCTTATAACGGCCCAGGGCCTCTTGGAGGATACTTTTGCTTTTGGCAATCTTTGCTTCCAAAGTCTTTAACTGCTCTACACTCATATTTTATTCCCCTTCTGTTATTTTGGATTTGGCAACAAACGATGGGAGAATTAGCTTCGATCCAAGAAGTTAGAGATTATGCTTTGGTCTTCAGCTTTTTTCGCCAAGGAAACAATTTTTGCAGATCTTGCCCCCACTGCTGGATATATTTGCCCAATTGTGCGAGGCAAGGTGAATCTGCTTCGGAGCGGGTCATATTTTGCCAATACTCACGACCAAAGGCTACAAATATCATCATAAAAAAGGTACCAACCCCCGCTCCTATTGACATAAGCATACGTTTAGGCTTGGATTTTTTCTCAGGTGGGATAGCCTGGTCCACGACCTGTACCACCGCCGCATCGCGTACCATGTCCAAGCGGGCGATCTCGACCATCCGAGTATAAAGCTGGTACAGGCTTTCTTGGAATTTAACTTCCCGATATAACCGCATATATTCCAAACCCAGAGCCGGGACCTTGGAAGTAGCCAGGCAGGCTTCACCGATGCAGGTTTTGTCTGCTTGAGTTTCGGCCTCACGCAGTTTTTCTTTCAAACTTTTGATCTCAGTTTCCAGATTTATGACCTGATAGTTATATGGCGTGGCCTGCTGCCGCAAAACCTGGAGTTCTACCTCCTTGGCATCGATGGCAGCCCGCAAATTAGCTATATATTCGAGCATCCCTCTGGTCTGATCTTCGATCTGGATCACGCTGCGTTGTTCGCTAAAAGTGCGCAACTCTTCCTCGGCTTGGGTAAGCTTTTTGCTGGCCGCGGCCAATTCTTTCTCTAGGAAAGCCAGACGCTCCCTGGCTTCTTTAGAGGCCATCTCTTGTAAGAGTTTATCCAGTTTGTCCACAAAGGCATTGGCCATTGCCGCCGCCTGTTGGGGTTGTTCATCAGTTACATTTATTGCAATGAGTCCGGTATCGCTAGTGCTGATCTCGGCTCTTTGGCTTAATTCTTCCCGCACATCCTCAATGTATTCCTGATCATATACTTCTCGCAAATTAAAGCGCTGGATTATGTAATCAAAGATGGTATTGCTTTGCAGCATTCCGACATAGAGCTCGCCCGGCGACTTGAGACCCAGCATACTGGCGGCCATTCCTCCCAGACCACTGCTTCTAGTCGAGGTAGGAAGGGCACTGCCTCCCAGGGTCTCCAGCAGTTGAGCGCTCATAGTCATATTTTGCTGCGGCGGCAGCAAACGCGCCGAGGCGGTATACATATCAGGGCTGACACAAAGGATCAGATACGTTAAAAACGTCACCGCCACACTGGCATAAATAATCATCTGGCTATGTTTGGCCAGCACCAAAACATAGTCCAGGAGGTGAACTTCCTCATCACCAGAAGAGGATTTATTTACCACGTCGTCCATTTATACCGGTTTTGGATGATTGAGAAGAAATGTCGCGTTATCAGGCAGAGCTTG
>JAFDGA010000067.1 GCA_019309545.1 Deltaproteobacteria bacterium | reverse complement strand
TGATTGGTGATCTTTTGCCAGCTCTTTCGCCAGCTCTTCCGCGGTTTTAGAAAACAAGGAAGGCTCAATGGTCCCTCGCTCCCGGTCTTTCCAAAAAACGATTTTTTCCATGCCTATCCTCCTATTCTACCCCTCTGTGGTTATACAGAATTTCCCAGAGCGGCATTTTCAGTTTGCTGCCATACACCTCCAGCCAACGCACGATCTCTACCGCGGTCTGGTCAATGACTTGCCGGCGTTCTTCTGCCTTGATTTCTTTGCCAATGTTTCTTTCCAGAAAGTAGACCGCCATCGCCCGCCAGCGGGTGCAGGCCATATCATCCAGGTAAACTTCGTTATTGGCAACGACGCGCCTTTCTTCACCGGCCATCTGGAGCAGTTCATTAAGGCGATACAGCATGGCCTGATTTATCCACTTCTGTGCCAGCCATTTTCCCAAAGTCTGCTTAATCTGCTGTAACTGCTCAAATTCTTCCCAGGTGGCGGTTTCCCCGAAAAGCGTCAGCCGATTTTTATCCGCGTCCTTGGATTGTTCCAGGGCACTTTCGGCGGCCAGGGCCAGATGATCAATGGGGGTATGAGGCTTTTGCAGGCTAATACCGGCGGAAAAGTGGATGGCCGGGTTGCGACACACATAGTCGGCAAAGGTTGCCCGTAGATGCCGCGCCAGCTCGATAATCCGATTCCAGGGCCCGATCAGAAACAGGTCATCACCGCCGGCGAATACCGTGTAAATATCTTGGTAACGTCGGTCAGTTGATAGTAGATGTGGTAGGTACAGCGTGAAATAGTTGTTAAGCTGACGGCTCAGGGTGGCCAGGCGGGAGAGGGTGAACCTTTTAGGGGCCAGACCACAAGCCATTAAAAGGCCCAGGTTATCAATATCGGCCTTCAGGATCCCCAGCGCGTCAATCCCCTGAAAAACTCCGGGCTTTTCCGTAGGATTCCGGGCCATCGCGGCAATATGCTCCAGGGTCTTAGGAGTGTCGGGTTCGATCTGGTCGATAAGTTCCAGTTTCTTGGTTTCACTCCGGCCTCCGGCCCGGAGACGTTCATCATGCTGATCTCCTTCTCGATAAACCGGGACATAGCCACTAATAAATCGGGTAGTGATCCCTGTAGGCACGGCACCGTCCGGAGCAAGGGCGAGATTCCAGTATTTCAAAAGCTGGCCGTTCCGAGCCAAATTTCTCAGATCTCCTTCTAAAAACGCCACCTGATAGTAGTCGAAAATCGGCTCTCGCAGCATATTATCCGGCTGCCGGAGTTCTGCCTCCCGGGTGGTTATGGCCAGATGTTTCTTCTTGACCAGATTGGTCCCCAGGAAGATATGGTCGCGGCAGAGCTTGCAAGATGACCCCGCTTCCTTGACCAAATCATCCTGTGCGGCTGGTGCCGCCGGCCTTTTCCCACAGAGGGGGCAAAGCGGTGGATTGAGGTCGCTATTGAAGCTGTCCAGATAATCTATAACCGGTCCGGCATATTTGCTCAGGTCTAGCCGGGTAAACTTCTGCCTTTCCAGATCCTGGCCCAACTTCTCCCAAAGCTCGGGGAACTGCCCACCCACAAAATCATGGGCCGAGGCTGCCCGCCAGGAAAATCCTAGAGCGTTCTCTCCATAGGAAACTTCCATCAGCCATTTATTTACTTTCGTCTCAACATTTTGGAGTGCGGCTTGGGCCTCCGGGGTATTTGGCGCTATAATAGTAAATTTTCCTGCATTATTAAGGATAACGGAGGAGAACGGCAGGCCGATTTCCCGACAGACCAGGTCGGCGGCCAATTCCGAAAATAGCGATACCGCCAAAGAACGGCCGCGCAAAATCTTGGAGCGATATTTGCGCAGATCGCCATATCTGCTGAAGATAAAATCCTGGATGCCATAGAAATCACCGTTTATTAAAAGAAACTTCCGGTCAGCATAATTTTTAATGGCTTCAATGGTCAGACTATTGGTCTGCTGATGGTAGAGATAGATCGTTACCGCCAGCGCCGCCGTGGTCCGGGCATGGTCATAAAGCGAGACGTCCGGCACCACTTTGCCGCTCCGATCCGAGGGAATCGCCGACGTATAGATCATCACCAGACTGTCGAAATGTTCAAACCATAGTTCCAGATTCTCCTCCCGGTGCTTGAGATTTCCCAGGGCGTCAATAAATTTCTCAAAATGGAATTTATACTCCTGGTTTGCCACCACCGTATCCACAGGTTCGACTTTTCTTTTTAAACGGGGAAAGATATTGGTCGGCGAAATCTCTCTCAAGGGGTAACCATAGGAGCACTCAACTTGAGCGGCAATCGGCTCGGCCCCGAGTTGTTCGAGAACGGGAACCAATCGTACACGCTGGTAATCCCGCCAGGATGTCTGGCTTTCCTGATCATAGGGCTCTCGGTCCCAACCACTGCTGATCCAGTCGGCTATGGTTACCACCCACTGCATGGGAGTTTCCGGCCGGTGATGCTTGGCGGCCATATTGATAAAGGCATCCCCTTCCCCCCACTGGGCCTGGTTAAACTCTTTGGGCAGCCGATCCTGTAATTTTTCAATAAAGGCCGCAGTGAACACCGCATGCAAGTGGGTATGGCGACCCTCATAGAAGGGCTGGTAGAGGTCAGCGTGATTATTAATGTATTCATCCGTAATACTTAGGACTTCCCGATGCACCAGTTTGCCGATATCATGCATGAAGGCGGCGATGGCGATTTTCAAGACGGTATCGTCCATTGTGTTTCTCCCTGATTTTAAGTCCCTCCGGGCCGTCCCCCCAATATTCCCTTAGGTTTCCCGGACCATTTTAATTTTTCCCAGGCCAAAGGTGGTGGCCTTGCCCAGATGCACCTGTTCCGCAAAGCGGACTAGCGGCAGGAATTCCCCCAGTGTCCCCCGGTAGGTTACTTGACCGATCATCCCGCCCATGAGCATGGCCTGCTCCTGACGGTTCGAGTAGCGCTTCCAGTCGTACCATCGGACACTTGAGGCCACAGTTTTAATTTCCTGAGCTCGAGCCACCAGTCCCCGATAGTCCAAGTCTGGTTCTCCGGCTCCATAATGATTGTTGAGGGCCGCAATACGTCGCAGGATCCCCCGGATTAATACATGGAACGGCAATTCGGCCCGGTAGGTATTTCTGAATTTCAGCCTTAATGGAGTTTGGAGAATAACGGTAATCTGGTTGCAGGACTTGTCCTCCGGGGCTGGAGCTGCCAATTGTAAATTAGTTGTCGAGTCAAGCAGTAATCGCCGGTCCTGGGCTTGATAAATCACCTTATCGTCGCTGGTGACCCTGATGAGATGGAATTGGGGGCGTTGGCCTCTGATCTTCTGACCGATGCCAATTCTCCCCATCTGTTCAAACGCATAGACAAAATAAGGCAACTTCTCGCTGGCCGGACCGAACAGGATCAGTCCGAAATCAAAACTCTCTCCCTGCTTTAGATGTGTATGCCGAGAGAGCGGCGGCTCAATCACAAAGGGATGCGGCGGTGAGGGCCTTTTATCGGCAGGGATACCAGGGCTTGGGTTTCGGGGGGTTTCAAAGACCTGGAAATAAACACAGCGGTCTCTTAGCAGACAATCTTTACATTCCTGGGTCTTGAGCACGCAGACAACTTTTTTCAAGGCTAAGCCAAAGACTCCCCGAAAGGTTGAGCCTTTATAGGGGGGAAGTATAGCGTCGCTCTCCAGGATGGAGTGAAAGCGGTATTTCCCATAAAGCACGGTCCAAGATCTCCTCAGCGAAAATGTTTGGGTGCCATGAATTAATTACGATATTTCATCATAAGTGTCCGGCACAGAGCTCAATGGTAGTCGAAGCAAGGATTTTTATCTTTGACTGCCGTTTATGTTTATGGGTCAGCTCGCCATATAAGCGGTGCCATAACTTGCGCTAAACCTTTTCAAAAAATAATGGCCGGACGTAGTTCATTGGCTTCTGTCAGGGTTGAGCGTTTCACCGCGGGCTGGCCCAGGTGATAAAGTTTTCTGACGTGTTGATTGAGACTAAACACCAAATCTCTGAGACTCTAGCGACTACTCAACTGAGCGCAGAGCATGGCGCCAAACTGTGACCAATACGAAAAGGTTCTGGGTTTCGGACCTGCCCAGGAATGGG
>JAFDGA010000066.1 GCA_019309545.1 Deltaproteobacteria bacterium | reverse complement strand
CCGCCCTACTACACCGCCTGCCCCAACCCTTTTATCAGGGATTTTATCGAGCACTATGGCAAGCCCTACGACCCGGCCACCGACGACTACCGCCGGGAGCCTTTTGCCGCGGATACAAGCGCAGGTAAGTTCGATCCTGTCTATAGGTCACATTCATATCACACAAAGGTTCCATATATCGCGATCCAAGAATATCTCAAGCACTATGCAGAAGGGACCACCTGCGTTCTCGACGGTTTCTCTGGGTCGGGAATGACAGGTATTGCGGCAAGGAAATTACCCAAATCAAGAAACTTATTACATGTCATTCTGGTGGATCTAAGTCCAGAAGCCACTTTCATTTCTTCACGCATGCTGAATATAACTGACTCTAGCATCGCCACACAGGAGCACAAGCATATTTTAAAAACATTGGTAGAGAAAACAGCTCGTCTCTATGATGTGCCTGATGGTCATACAAATGGTCAAATAAATTATACTGTAAGGTGCGGGTGCGCCGGACCATATATAGACGCATGAGGTCGCACCAGTCATCAGCAAATTCACTCTTTTCGAAGGCCGCCAGGGAGCGCACCGAGCATTGATGTTGTTTTATAAATTCAGTTTCTCCAATGACCCTAAGTTTTCTTTCGGGCCGGAGGCCCAGATCCTTATCCTCAGTGACAAACAGCCGCAATTGGTTGGAAAGGTTATTTTGTTCTCGGATCTGGGGAATGAAGACTTCGTGAACAATAGCGGCGTCAATGTCCCCACCTCCAAGCCGATGGTAGCGGGAAACCAAAAGAGGTACCACCTTGAGACTCTCCATACGGTGGGGAATGGTTATGCGAAAAACGGCAGCATCACAAGTTTCGCCACCAAAATCGAAGACTATGAGCGTTTTTGATTCCCCAGCATTTCCAAGACAAGTGACACTGTTAGTAAAAAGGTAATCGAGGAACGCGGCAATGGGTTCATCAAGCAAATCTCTGCCAGAGATTTCGAGGCCTGCGAGTTTAGCCGCCTCAAGAGTATCGATCCGCTGGGCTGCCTGAAAAGAAGCTGGAACAGTGACTACAACCCGGTTTATAGGAGTTTGGTCTGACCCTTAGCAGTTTCATATAAGAACCTGAGGACTTGTTCGCAAATCTCTCGGGCGGTTTGAAAACCGGGCGGAGCTTTGTGATAGGTTCGCCTAATCCCCATATGATTTTTGCATTCCCAAAAAATATTCCTATAGATTTCCAGCCCACGCCGGCCGCGCAGTCGTTTAGCCCCTTCGCCAACCCATACCCTGCCTTCGTGTAGGGCGACCACAGATGGTACCGTGACATGGGTGTATATTCCTCCGGAGGTCCGTTGATTGATCTCAAGGCAACGCACCTTGGTAGACGGCATCTCCCCTGGGGAGCAGATTTTCTCGGCGACCGTAGAGTTGGTAGTGCCTAAATCGACCCCTAAGACTCGCACCGGTCTATCAGGGAGGCTGGTTATCCCGGTTAGGGAATATAAAGTCGGTAGATCGTCCATTTTTAGCCCTGTTTCACCAACTATGGCAATAAGTTATCCTTAATTAGGGGCCGATGTTACCTTCATTGAGGCTCTTGAGAAAGGCTGACCTTAATCTGCGCGATTAAATCAAGGCCTCGCTACAAATAACTCTCACGATCTCGGATTTTAATTCTTCCTTAGCACCTCTATCAAGCCATTCCCTCATGTTGTGCTGATGATAGATAGTTATCAAAGTCCTAAGCAGGTCCTCGCCAGTAACTCCATTGCGACGCAAGCGATTTAGCTCTCTGTTAACCGCAGTGGTAACCGGTGACCTAAAGGCCTCTTCCATCAGATTAATTTGGGCCCGCCGATCATCATCCTGGGTCGCGCCAAACAATACCCGAAGTTCGCGAATTATATATCTTTGACCTTGGGTCAGGGATAGGCTATGGGATCTAGTTGCCTGGCGGTGTTTGACCTCTTCGACAAAACGACTTTTAATTCTCATCACCGCCTGATTGTGTCCCTTGGGTAGCGGGGCCGCGGCCTGATCCGGACCGCATTGAATCTGACCGAGTATTGTTGGGATATCACGGGAAACAATCTCGCCATTTGAGTCCACCAAAAAGAGCTGCTGGTATTTCCCGGCCTGACAGAATATGTAACGCCCTTTAGTGTCTGAAGCCACCGCAGTGCGGATACCGTCCCTTAAAGCGGAGATACGGTCGAACTCAGCCGGATTCTCTTTTTTAGTTGCCTGAGCAACTCCTCCGCCTCATTCAGATCAATGAACTCATCCGGCGTCTCGAAGAGGTTGAGTCGATCGCCTTTTTTCTCGTAAATGGCATACATGGCCTCTGGATTTAGTTTCTCGCTGCTCTCCAGGACGGCCGCGTCCTCACCTATGGTCTCATGTATCTCTCGGATTCGATTGGCGAGCTTATCGTGCAAACCGAGGTTCTTATCCAGCTCAGTCTCAGGCAGGAAATTGAACCCCCAGATGACATCATATTCGGACCCGATGCGGTCGATCCGGCCAAACCGTTGGATCAATCGCACCGGATTCCAATGTAAGTCATAGTTGATGATCTTATCACAGTCCTGCAGGTTCAAGCCTTCGGACAGGACATCGGTAGAGATCAGCAATTGAATCTCTGTTTCGCCTTTTTGAAACTGATACTCTGGATTGGCATTCGGGGCAAAGCGACCCACTACCCGGGCCTTACTTTTATCGCCGCTATATATGACCTCAATATCCCCCCGTTTTGGGTCGGGGTTTAAATTACTGAAAAGATATTGCGCGGTATCCGCATATTGAGTGAATATGAGGCGCTTGCCCTGGGATAAAGGTTCTCTCTGTAGTAAATCAAAAAGCGTCTGGAGCTTAGCGTCTTGGCCGGGGGATATTGGCTCGACAAGGTCGATCATCTCGGCCAGTATATGCATATCGTGGTCTATATGCTGCTTAAGTAAATCAGACTCAAAATCGGCAATATCATAGCGCCCGGATATCTTACGTAAGGCCTCAAAAAGCTCCCCCTCCTCCATCAGGTCTGATTCATATAGGAGAGTCTGGGCGTCATCTCCGGCCGGAACCAACCCTTGGTTGAGGGCTTCCCGGAAAAGCTGGTGGATTCGGTAAAGTCTCTTCATGGACTCCCGAAAAGCATGGACACTGGACTCAAAGCGCTTGAAAAGCAATACCCGAATCAGGCCCCGGAGATTCGCCCCCGCCCGCTGCAGTTCATGGTAAGGAGGTTTCTTCTGTTTTTCCTTCTTGACGTAGTGCCATAAGCCATAATGGGCATAACTGAGTTGATTCGCCGGGGGCTTCAACCGTGCTGATCTCTGCGGACGGCCCAGATACTGGCGAATCCGGTTATACAACCCTTGATAAGTAGCTTCGATACTATATTCAACGGTCTCCAGCTCACGACGCGGGAAAAATTGATGCTTACCGCCTACCAAGACATAGGCCCGTTTCTTGCCTTCGCCTTCCATCATCGATGGCCTGGAAATATTGCCTCAGGTCGGGGGGGTCGATGGGCAGATCGGTTTTATCATCCTGGTGAAACAGTTCGACCTGATTATAGATATCCCAAGCGCTTTTGGTGCGGGGGGTGGCGGTCAGAAAAACCGTGCGCCGGCCGGTAGCCAGGAAATTCTGGAGAATTTTATACCCCTGGGTGGCCGGATTGCGAAAATTATGGCTTTCATCGACCAGAACAAAATCACGGTCACGGTATTTAACCTCGCTGATCAGAAAATTAATATCGTCATCATCGCTCTCTTTCAGCATTCCCATAGAAAGTACCCGGGCATTGAGGTGATAGACTTCGTTATAGCCTTCCCACATGTCAACCAGAGAAGCAGGACAGATGATCAGGGGCCGGGCATGGGAAGTGCGCTCGAAGTGTTTGATAACCGCCGAACCGATATAGCTCTTACCCAATCCGACCACGTCCGCCACGAAGCAGCCACCGTAATCTTTGATTATCTGCACTGCTTGGCGCACCGCCACCTTCTGGAAGTCGGCCAGCCTGGTGGTGATTTCATCATCCCAGAGAAGCTCCGCCCCTTCGGTCTCCTCCAACCTATCCTTGACCAGGGCATAAATGGTCTTCATATAGATGTCATAGGGGCTTACCGGGGCCACCGCCCAGGATTGCTGAAGCTCTTGCATCAGGTGATCTTTAAAGTCCTGGGCATCGCTCCACAACTCGTCAAACCAGCGGCTGAGTTCGCTCCACAACTCGTCAAACCAGCGGCTGAGTTCGGCATGGTTATCGTTGCCCTGAACCACCACATTAAGCTCGGTGTTATGGGTCACGCCGGCTAGAGTAAGGTTTGAGGAACCAACAATGGCAATGCCCCTTTCATAGCGGCCGTCGTCTCGGTAATCAAAGATATAGGCCTTGGCGTGCAGCCGCCCTTTGGTATAGACTCTGACCTTCAGACGCTTTTCCTCAATCAGGCGAACCAGGCTATTTATCAGCGCTTCCCCGGCATCGGTCTGGTCCATCACCTCTATCGCTTCTTTGAGATTATCGGCGGTGCGGGCTGCCATCCGCTTCACTTCGGTGCGTTTGACAAAACGCATCTCCTCGGCCGCCCGTTCCACCAGCTCCAGGCGCTTGTAACCCTCGCTGATCTGCTCCAGGGTCTCCCGGTTGGTGGTATTGCCGATGAGCAGACGCAACTCCTTTACCCCCGTCAGGCGGGCGGCAATACTCTCCAGTCCCGACAGAAAGAAATAGCCCACCGCAAAGGCGGCAGACTCCGTGGAGTCGAGGATGCGGTTGATGTGATCTACTAATTTCTCCTGGCGGTTGTCGATGATGTCGTGGGTGGGCATCACAAGATCATTAGTGGTTTTCAAGGATGGTAGCATTGGCAATCATTATCCGTCTTCGAGGGACGCAATCTTTTCAAGTTCAGCAAGCAGAGGTGGGAGGTCTCTGGAGATAATCGTCCAAATGATGTCCAGGTCTACATCGAAGTATCCATGAATCAACCGATCCCGGGTGCCAGCCAGTTGCTTCCAGGGGATCTGGGGATAGGTTTGACGTAATTCAGATGATACCCCTTTGGCGGCTTCGCCGAGAATTTCCAACAAACGGAGCAGCGCCAGGGTGAGCATTTCATCTTCATCAAGGCTGCATCGCGTCCGGTCCTTGGTGAACTCCAACATTTTCTGCGTCGCCTCCAGCATATGCCGCAGGCGTACCAGGTCTTTAGGGCGGGCCATATAACAATTCCGCCTCGGCCTTAACTTGATCCCGAAAATAGCGGCTCAAAAAGCCAGGGGTATGCAGGTCCACCTTATAGCCCAGCAACTCCGACAACTCCGCTTCCAGGTCAAAAAAATCCAGACCCGGGATATGCCCTGGTTCAAACTCTATCAACACATCCACATCACTGTCCGGGCCAAAGTCGTCCCGCAAGACTGAGCCAAAGAGAAATAGACGCCGGATGTGGTGTTGCCGGCAAAAATCGGCGATCATATTTTTCGGTATGTTGAGGTTCTTGGGCATCGATCCTTTATCGTGCCTATGACACCAGTTTTGTAGGATTATTTAAACTTAAAATTAACAACTTCCTGCCTGCAAGCAGAGTTCGATAACTTCTTTTATGCGGGGCAGGAGATCTTCCATCGTCCGGGCTTGGGTATAACAGCTCCTCAGGGCCGGGACCGTGGCTTCTAGGTAACCGTCTTCATCCCGCTCAATTAATACATTGAACCGGTATTTCTTCATGCTAGTCTCTGTATATCGGTTGCTTGGGCCTCATATGGCCATTCCCTCCTGCCGAACATTTAGCAACAGGGGACTGCGTTCCCGTTCGAACTGCTCGGCGGAGACAAAAACGCAGCTAATGACCTCACAGTATTTGAGAGAAATCTCCGCCACCGCATACACGGTCCGATCGATCTCCTGGCAGGGTGACACCGGGCCAGTCAGCACCACTAAAACGTCGATATCCGACATTGGCGAGGCGTCGCCACGGGCTCGGGAGCCATAAAGCACCATCTGCACCAGCCGTTCCCCGTAAAGCGTCTCGAAGCGGCGGCGCAGCTCACTTAAAATCTCCTTCAATTTTTCGGTCAAATTACCACCCCTGGAAAACGCTGATTGTGGGCTGGTGGCCATTAGAGCAGGGTAATTTCCTGGCGACCGCCCTGGGCCTCATTGATGACTACCAGCTTAACCTGATCTAGGGCAAGAAGCTGCTGGTTGGCGTTTATACGACCGGCCATGGCTTACAGGTTGCTAGCCTTTTGCAGGCGCGTCTCCACCAAGTTGATTACCGCTTCATGTACTGCTTCCCGCTCCCTTTTAGTAAGGGCCATAGTTTCAAAAATGATGTTTTCCATGGCATGGCGGTCTTTTAGGGTCGCTTCCGAACAAATGGTCTTTATTTCCCTGGTTTGCAGCTCAATTAAGGAAGGAATGTGTTTTGGTTCTAATCACTGCTGTCCGGTAGACGATACTTAAAAATGGCAACAATAGTCCGGTAGACGATACTTAAAAATGGCAACAATACTTAAAAAATAGTCCCCATACCTGCCAATTATGTTATAATATTTTAGCTAAAAATCGAATAACAAAAAGGAGTTATGGGGACTATGGCACATCTTAACACAATCTTAGGGCAAATGCTACAACTAGTACCGAGACATGTTTTCGACCATATCGTCGATACCCATGCTTGGGAGGGTCCGAAGCCCAGAAAATTTTCGTATTGGTCACAGTTTGTTGCCATGCTATACGCCCAGTTCAGTAGTCGCTAGAGTCTCCGGGATTTGGTGTTTAGTCTCAATCAACACGTCAGAAAACTTTATCACTTGGGCCAGTCCGAGGTGAAACGCTCTACCCTAGCAGAAGCCAATGAACTACGTCCGGCCATTATTTTTGAAAAGCTTTATCATAAGTTATGGCACCGCTTAGCTGGGAGCTGACTCGGAAACATAAACGGCAGTCCAAACTAAAAATCATTGATTCGACTACCATCGATCTCTGTGCCAGCGTTTTTCCTTGGCCTACCTTTCGGGCCCGCAAGGCTGGCATTAAGTTGCACACAGTGATAACCGATATGCTGCCGCAATGCGTGATCTTGACCGAAGCTAAGGTGCATGACCTGCAAGTTGGCAAAACCATGCAATTCAATCCAGGTGATTTATTAATTTTTGACCGTGGTTACATCGATTATGCCTGGCTGTATCGCCTCCATCAGAAAGGTGTCTGGTTTGTTACCCGACTGAAATCCAATGCCTGCTTCGAAGTCAGCGAAACCTTGGCAAATACTGCTCCTGACCGGGTTCTCGCTGACCAGGTCATCCGCTTGAACTCCGAGCATGGGATGGTCAGCTATCCTGATACTCTGCGCCGGGTGCACTACCGCGCCCCGGAAACCGGTAAAGAATATGTGTTTTTGACCAATCGTTTTGACCTGTCGGCCTTGGATATTGCCGAACTCTATCGGCAGCGCTGGCAGATCGAACTGTTTTTCAAA
>JAFDGA010000065.1 GCA_019309545.1 Deltaproteobacteria bacterium | reverse complement strand
CCGTTGGGGCGCTTGAAAGGAGGCCGGTACGGTGATCACCGTTCGTGTCGGGGAAGTGGCATCATCGGCTAAAGCAGCATCATAAAGGAATTTGATGACCTGGCTGCTGATCTCAGCCGCTGAGCGGAATCCGACGGGAGCCCGGTGATAAGTTTTCCGAATACCTATGTCGTTTTTACACTCGTAGAAAATATTGGTATTCTGCGTCAGTCCGAGTTCTGAGCCGCGCGCTCTTAGGCGTTTGGCTCCCTCCCCTACCAGCACTTGGCCACCGTGGATGGCCACTACTGAAAGGACCAGAACATGGATGTAGGTCCCTTCCGAGGTAGGCTGTTCCACCTCGATACAGCGAGCCAAAGGCGGTGATGAAGCCTCTAAATCCCAGAAAATTTCTGCCACTGTGGAGTTGGTAGTCCCCAGGTCTATTCCTAACACCCTGAGAGGTTTGCTAGGGAGGCGTAACTCCACCCTTTCATGGCGTAAAACTAATGGTAAGGAATTCATTTTGGTTTTCCTGTTATGCCCCTGAAAGCAAATCGAAGCAGATGAGCCTTAAATCATCCCTTTTTAAGGGTGTAAATTTATGCGTCAATGACTCAGTGTCAATCTCGGTCGCGTTGCCAAATTTTTCCCGTTGTTCTTTGAGTGCCATTAGAAGGGCCTTGATATCACTAGTGGTTTGGAAAGTTTTATAGGCTTGCCGAAGCTCGCGCACCTGCACCGTTAGCATGGGTTGGTTAAGAAAACGGATTGCCTCGACCGCCTCTCGCCTGCTGATATCGGGATGGCTAAGATAGCCCTGAATGACAGTGGCAACTGTAACCTGAAGGGGATCTACAGTGCGAGGGGCCAAGGATAGAGCTTTTTGTTCCTCAAAGGATTTCAAAATGTCTTCGATAATCCTCTCCTGATAATCAAAGTTAGAACTGAACATATCGGGATCAACGACTCGGGGGGTGTCTTTATCGCAGGCAATGAGGTTGGCAATAATAAACCGGTTGTCGGTAATCTTCTGATTTTTCAAATCAAGATATCTCCAGAAATGGTTTTTTCCACCTGCAGCGGATTGAGCCTGGAAGTAGAAAAATACCCCACTATCACCACTTTTTAAGAGACCTGAGTGGATGCCGTCAGGCAGGGATTCCAGCATCGCCAGACCACCACTATCCAACAGATTGCGCAGTTGCTGCAGCAAAAATTCATTACTCGCCAGTTCGGTAAACTGTTCCTCTTCTTCGATGACCGTGCCATCTTCGTCTTGAATTCTCTTGAGGGTATTGAAATTACGGGGATGCACGGTTTCACCCAAAACACTGGCATCCAGAAAACCGGCTCGGTCAATGTCGGCGATCTTTCTGCTTAAACTCTCAACCAGCCTCAGCAACCGCTCCAGGCCGGCATCGGGAAACATATTATAGATCCACAAAGTCTCAAATTCGGTGCCGATCCGATCAATTCTGCCCGCCCGTTGCACCATCCGGGTCGGGTTCCAGTGCAGGTCATAATTGACCAAGTAGCCGCAATCCTGAAGGTTTTGCCCCTCTGACAATACATCCGTAGAGATCAGCAGGTCTATTTCTTTATCGGTTCCCACCCAATCCATTTTGTCATTGGCTTTTGGAGCGAATCCCTGAATGGTGCGCAGACGTTCTTTGGTGTCTATACCGCTGTCCATGCGCCGAATTTTCACCTTACCCAGGCGGCGACGGAATTCCTCTCCTTTGGGACCCCCCAAATGTTGAAAAAGATACCGGGCCGTGTCTTTGTAATAGCTGAAGATCAGAACCTTTTTACCCCGCAGTTCTGTGGACAGCAGCTCTTTCAGCCGCTCCAGTTTGGCATCGTTTTCCGGCTTAATCCTTTTAATGCGATGCCAGATCCTGGAAAGTATTTCCACATCGTGCTGGACGGCATCGTGGAGTCGGCGTAAGTCGTACTGCGCCGGGTCAATAGTCTCCATGCCTTCTAAAATCCCCTGGGCCTCTTCACTGGCGTCTAAATCTTCGGCCAAGGAGGTGGGGGTGGCATCATCTTCTTCATCTTCCCGGGAAAGGAAACGCAGGGCCTTATGGAAATCGCAGCTTCTGAGGAGGCGTCCCCCCAGGATATAGGATTCAAAGGTCTTCAAAAAGGCCAGGGCCCGCCACATACTGATCCGAAAGGCTTCAATGCTGGATTCAAAGCGCTTGAGATAACGGCTTTTAAAAATCCCCACCAAGGCCTGTTCCCGCCCCTCTTCAAAGGGATCAACTTCAACCCCGGCCTTTTTATAGGCTTCCAGGTTATAAGGGGACAGCTTCAGGCTCTCAATTCCCGATACCACCTCTTCATAGATGCCGGCATAAGTGGCCTCTAAGTTATAATTTACAGTTCTGAGCCTTCTGTCCGGGAACCTGATTTTCTTACCCTGAATGGTAGCTTCCGGGTAGGCCCGGCGGATAAACGGGCGAGTCCGGCGAATCACCATCTCTTCCAGTAAATTGAACAGGGCAAAGGCAGGATTGTTATTTCTTGATTCCCGGCGGGCTTGGAGGAAATATTTATGCAAGTCGCCAATGCCGCAGGCGGTGAAGTAGCTTCGATCCCCTTGGGCGACCAAACTGATCTGATTATAGAGGTCTAATAGGTCATTGTTGATAGGGGTAGCGGTCAGCATTATCACTTTCTTGCGGCCGCCATCCCGCCCTCTACCCCCGTTGGTGCCCAAGATCCGTTCGATATTGCCGTAACGCTGAGCATTGCGGTTCCGAAAGTTATGTGATTCATCGATCAGGAGAATGTCGGCGTCGCCATAAGGCAGGGTATCAAATTCCTCCCGCCCCAATTCCTCCTGGGAGAGCACTGTGGCCGCGATCGTGGCCTCGGCCAGTTCCCGTTCCCACATTTGCCGCAGACTGGCCGGACAGACCACCAGAGCCTTTTGTCGCAAGTGGTAAGCAAAATCCTCCAGGAGTTTCTTGCCGATCCAGGTTTTGCCCAAGCCCACCGAATCGGCGATCATCACCCCATCATAGCGGGACAGAATCTTGCGGGCCTTTTTCACCGCGTCATCCTGAAATTCCGTTAATTCCACTGCCGATCGGACCGGTGCCGGAGCTTCCCGGCCCAGGTCGTCCTTAAAATATTCATAGAGCGCCTTCATATAGACCTGATAGGGGGTATATTCCTTAGCGCCGAACTTGGAGGCGTCCAAAAGCTCGATGAGCTCTTCTTTGAAATCCCGGGCATCTTCCCACTGCTGGTCATACCAGCGTTCTAAATCAATGATGGCTCGGGCCCCTACCTCGCTTTTCAGAAGTTGCCGGTTCTCCGGCTTGATCATTTTGCTGGGTCGGGCGTCGGAGAGCCAGGAAACGGCCAGGGTGGCCTCCGGGTCATCGACCTCGGCCGGATCGAGGAGCACTTTATGAGCCAAATTAAGTTCGCGATTGGAGGTAAGACCGGGAACGGTGAAATTGGAGGAACCAACAATGGCCAGAATCGGTCGGAAGCGGTCAAACAGCAGCTGTTGGCCCGGCCGGTCAGAATAAAACAGCCAACATTTGCCGTGCAGAAAGCCCTGGTGGTGCAACCGCACCTGGACCGCCGGACGCCGCAGATAGGCGATCAAATCCTCGATGAGGCAGAGGGTTTCTTCTTTGAATGGCAGAGCATTCAGATCTCGTCGAATCAGCCCTTTGACCAGGTCGGCATCGGGCTTCAGGCCCAATTGCTCCCCCGAGGCCGGCTCCGCTCCCAGAAGCAGGCGAAAATTTCCCAAGCCAAAAAGCCCGTCTTTAACGAGACCAAACCCCCCCACGGTAAAGTAGGCAGTAGCGACATCCAGAGAGCGGCCCTGGTGCTCTTCTAACAGCTCATTTAACAGATCAGCCAGATGATAGGTCTGATTGTCGATGACATAGGGGATTCTCATGGGGAATTCGCTCTCCAGAACAAAGCCATACCGTTATGCACTATCTTGACAATCTCTTATGAACCATTTCATGAAAATTTTAAGTCATCCTGCGTTATTCTTTGTTTTTCTATATAGGATTACGGCCTAAACGATACCCATATTGTTCTATTAGATTCCACCAAATATCATTATTGTTAACTCTGTACAAATATTCGGGTCGATAAAACCTTGCACCTTCTATATTAATGCCTCTTGAGCGTAAGTAGTCAGCTAGCCTTTCCGAATTAAAGTAAATTCTTAATTCCGCCCCCCACTTATTAGTTTGCATTTGATATTCTGAAGGTCTTCCCGGTGACACCTGAATTCCAGTTGCATCAAAATATCTCCTTTCAAAAGTTTCTCTAACCCGCGGAGCAACTTCTGCCTCTAAATATATTTCTCCGCTCAAATCTAAACCAAAAGGATTACCATTGGGCA
>JAFDGA010000064.1 GCA_019309545.1 Deltaproteobacteria bacterium | reverse complement strand
CCAGAACAGGAACGACTGCGCCAGGCTATACAGGAGGCGCGAAAGAACCTGCCAAAAGTACGCTACTCAAACGAGATCATGAAACTCATTACGCGCATCTGCCTGGATCAAGGGGTAGATGGCCATCGGGCTGACATCTATATGCTGAAGGTGTCCCAGGTTCTGGCCGCCTATTATGGCCGTGGCCTGGTCAACGAAGATGATGTCCGGGAAGCCGCTGAACTAGTGCTTCTGCATCGCCTGCGGCGGAAACCCTTCAGCGAGCCGCGGCTGGATCAAGAAAAACTGGAAGAGAGCATCCAAAGACATCAGGAACCGCGGGAGCCAGAACCGCATTCGCCGCCCCCGTCGCCGCCCCCGGAAGAATCACCGCCTGACCAGGATGCCATTCCAGGGACTGGAGAAGTTACTTTTGACCCCGGCTCTCCTTTTCCGGTTCGCCCCCTGGACCTCCCCCGGGATCGGGAGCCCAAGATGGCCCAAGGCCGCCGCACTCGGGCCCGGACTAACGATCGCACCGGGCGTTATGTGCGTCCTGCTTTGATCCCTTCCGGCTCTCCAGATCCGGCCCTTGACGCCACCCTGCGGGCCGCCGCGCCTTATCAAAAAGTAAGGGAGAAAGGCAACCTGGCCGTGGCAATCGCCGATTCAGATCTGCGCCACAAGGTGCGCGAAAAACGCATCGGCCACCATATCCTGTTTGTGGTAGATGCCAGCGGCTCCATGGGGGCCAATCAACGCATGGTGGAAACCAAAGCCGCTATCCTCTCCCTGCTCCTCGATGCTTACCAGAAGCGGGAGCGAGTGGGCCTGGTGGTCTTTCGGGGCGAAAAAGCCCAACTGGTTTTACCCTTCACCAATAGCGTGGAACAGGCCAAGAAATATCTGCAAGACTTGCCCACCGGCGGCAAGACGCCCTTGCCCCACGCCCTGCATCTGGCCTATGAACTGCTGCACAAGGAGAAAGCAACGCATCCCCAGGATGCATTCCTCCTGGTGCTGATCTCCGATGGCAAGGCCAATCTCAGTATGGGGCAGAATTCCGCCCTCACCGAAGCCAAAGAGATCGCCAGCCAACTGCGAGGTCTCAATATTGCCTCCCTGGTGCTGGACACCGAGACCGGCTTTCTTAATCTGGGCTGCCTATCGGAGTTGAGCGAGACCCTGGGGGGGCGATATTATAACCTCCAGGATCTCCGAGCTCCCGAGGTAGTGGCCCGGATAGAGGAGCTGTTGGTACGATGTTAAGCTTTTGACTGCTCTGACGGCAGTGGTCATTTCCCCACCAGAATAATCTTATGATTCACTAGGTTATGCCGATGAATGTCACCCCATCCACGCCACCGCTACCACCGTTGGCACATACTCGCCGCCACGCTGTCTCCAAGACATCGCGCCGGTAGATCCAATCATACAAGGCATAAAACCGGAACCGCGGTTCTTGCTTGGCCTTACGGCCCAGTTTCCATCGGAAGCGAGAAAGTTTCCAAGGCACACCTGATTCCGGTTTGAACTCTTCTTCCGTAGCGGAACTCTCGTTCAAGCGGCATTCCCTCCTGTGATGAAAACACGATCAAAGTCCTGCCCCTTGGCTCCACGGGGATTAGCCGCTTCCTTGCTACTATGGGCAGGTCCGACTCCCGGCCAGGACAGGAAAGCAGGTTATGATTTCCCTGCCTCCTTTGGGCTGAAGCTACTTGTTGCCCAACCCGTCCTGCCGGGTTTCCCGGGTTCCCTGGCGATTCTCTGAATACATGCCGCCTCCAAGCACCCCGGATGGCCCAGCGCCACGCTCCTGTTATCTAATGACGCTAGTAGCAGGCTTCCCCAGCCGTTCTACGGGTCGCCGTCCGCTAACCAGTATAACGAGGCCGAATCTAGTTCGCAGTCGCTGCGGCCTGCATCCCGTCTTGGTCATACGACCTTGACCAGCCCGCTTGCCATTTCGGGTTACCCCTAATGCCGAGCTATGACTTCATGGTGAACAGGCAATTACCATGGATAGAACCTTACATCTATCGAGAACCGCCAGAGTTTAGCCTGGTGCACGAACAGTTACAAAAAATCTAATTGACAAATGGAGATTATCGTTATAGAAGAGGAATAATCTTATCCTCAACAAGGAATCTGTTGGTGTCCCTTTCCGGCTTCACCTGAAGTCGCCTTCCAAACTCTGCCCGGGTTGGCTGAGCAACAAGCCAAACCTAAGCTCCATTCTTTTTTCTTTGGTAGCCTGATTCATATCAGCTTATTTATAAAATTTTTATAGACTTATGCGGTCCTGATCTGAGGTGGCCCCGGTTTTCAACCTGTGGTTACCTGGGGTTCAGAAGACCGCCACTCAGTCAGTGGCAAGGCTATGGTGGTGATTTTCGCGGCACCTGACCGAAATTATGTGCGGCAATCCCTATAAGATGCAGATTAAAGACATAGGAACCACGGAAAGGAGAAGATCATGGTGAGGAACAACAAGGTTTTCTTATTGGCATTAGTTTGGGCCGGCATGACGCTTTCGGTTTGGACGGGGCCGCTGCAGGCAACCACGGTAGAGACCGAAATCGAGCTCCTGAAACAGCAGTTAGCGGAGCTGGAAAGGAAAAAAAATGAGGAAATAGAGGAACTAAAAAAGAGGATTGCCGCCTTGGAACAGGAAACCCGGGCACCGCAGGCTTCGACCACGGAGGTGCAGGAGGTAAAAAAAGAGGTTACCACCCTGACCGGCAAGGTGGAGAATTTTATTGAAAAACATAAGCTCAAAGCCGGATTGCGCATGCAGGCCTGGTATCAGTTTGTGGAAGATGGGAAAGCGGCGGGGAGAGGCCGGAAAGACCTGGACGATTTTATGCTGCGCCGCTTCTATTTTTATTTGCAGGGCGAGGCCTTTCCGGGCTTCGGTTTCTTCGCCCATATTGCTGGCGACCGTCTCGGTCAGGATGGGCTTGATCAGCCCTCGGTGGGTCTGGGCACCAGCATCGCGGTGCGCGACGCCTGGGTTTATTATAAATTGGGCGATCCGCTGCAAATCCAACTGGGGCGGATGTATATCCCCTTTACCCGCAACTATGGCACGACCTCCACCTTTACCCTGTTGCCGCTTGATCTGGCTTTCAATCAGGGCGGAGTGCGGGGCGGCATTTTTTATTACAGCAAAGTGGGGCGGGATGACGGGGTGCTGCTGTGGGGCAATCCCTGGGGCGGCCTGATCCAGTACCGCCTGGGTCTGTTTGACGGGGTCGAAGGCGCGGCTAATCCCGATGATAACCTGAGACTGGCCGGTCGGCTATCGGTGAGTCTGTTAGAGCCCGAAACCTCCTGGTTCAATAAAGGGACCTACCTCGGCCAGAAAAAAGTCTTCTCCCTGGGCGGCGGCTTTGATTACCAGAATAACCTCACCTTAAATAACCGGCCGGATGAGAACAATCTGGGCTGGACAGTGGACCTGTTTTTCGACCACCCCATCGGCCGCGGCGCGCTCACGGCGGAAGCAGCCTATATTAATGTCAAAAATGTGACCCAAACCCTCAGCTATAGCTGGCTTACAGCCGGAGAAGACGCTCAAATGTTTTATATTCAAGGGGGCTACCTGCTGCCTTGGCAGTTGGGGCCGGGCCGACTCCAACCCTATTTCCGCTATGAGCGCCTGTTGGTGAAAGACCGGCCGGACACCTATTTTCCCAGCTTCGGCCTCAATTATTATCTCAAAGGCCAGAATGCCAAGCTGAGCGTGGATTGGACTCAGATCACCCAGGAGGAAGATCACGCCCCCAGCGGCAACTACAGCGGGGGCGATCAGAACCTGGTGACCGTCCAGGGACAGGTGGGGTTTTAAGACGCCCATCATCATTTCTGCGGCTCGTCTCGTGATCTGGTTGTAGTCGGAACGAGGCTCTAGATGACATTGTGGAAAAATTTCTTTGCCACCCGAGGGGGCATCATTGGGGTGGGCCTGGTGATCGGGGTCCTGGCCGCCCTGTTACCGAAGTGGGGCAATCCGGGAAACATGGGCATCTGTGTGGCCTGCTTTGAACGCGATATCGCCGGCGGCCTGGGACTGCACCGCGCCGCGGTGATCCAGTATATCCGCCCGGAAATCATCGGCTTCGTGCTCGGTGCCTTTCTCAGCGCTTATCTGTTCAAGGAATTCCGCCCCCGGGCTGGTTCCGCCCCGATTGTCCGATTTGTCCTGGGGGCCTTCGCCATGATCGGCGCCCTGGTCTTTCTGGGCTGTCCCTGGCGGGCTCTGCTGCGTCTGGCCGGTGGGGACGGCAACGCCATTTTCGGCTTACTGGGTCTGGTGACCGGGGTGTGGCTCGGCACCTGGTTCTTCAAGCAGGGCTATAACCTGGGGCGCACCCAGGCCACTTATACCTCGGTAGGCTGGATCATGCCGCTGCTCATGGTCGGACTATTCCTGCTCCGGCTGATCTTTCCCCCGCTTCCGGAGCAGGCCCAAAATGGTATATTATTTTTGATTATGGCTTTTGGTCAGCTTAACATGCTATAATTTTCTAAAATATATAATAAAAAGAGGCCATAAGCCATGCACCAAGAAGGTCTGAATCTTCTAAAATTTCAAAGAAAGTTTTCGACGGTGAAGGCCTGTCAAAAACACCTGTTTAAATTGCGATGGCCCAAGGGTTATCAGTGTCCACGCTGTGGCCATCGGCAAGCATCCTTTATTCGCACCAGAAATTTATATCAATGCTGTTCCTGTCGTTATCAGGTTTCTTTGACCGCCGGAAC
>JAFDGA010000063.1 GCA_019309545.1 Deltaproteobacteria bacterium | reverse complement strand
AAAAGACAATCACGCTTTTTGCAACGGTCTCAATATGCCTCAGAAGAATTTCAACATTTAATTTTACAAATTGGCTATACTCAGGGTTACCATATGCAGCTAACCACTCTAAAAATTTACCTGTTCCAACGCGTAAGTATCCTTTATGAATTACTTTGCCATCCGAAAGCTCCGCTATCCAATTAAGTGCTTTTGCCTGGTTAATAAGCGAAGGAGAAATTACTTGAGGATCGAGCTGAGGTATAGGAATTGGATCAACTAATTTTGTCTCAATAAGAATCATTTGAATAGCAACTAAATCTTCTATTATTTCAGCAGGGAGAGGAATTTGGTTTTTAGCTCGAAGCATTGCGTAAACTGAATCTAATCTTGATCTTATAAAATAAATAATCTTTTCCCTATTAACATTCTTATGAAATATATTAGTTATAAAATTAAATAAAATCTCCAAATAAAATCCTTTCACAAAGAATAGGGTATTAGGATATTTTTAATAGTAAACTACAGCCATCTAAACCAATTAACCCTTCTCCACTTATATAAAAATTATCCTGAGTGATAGTTCCTGAAGGAGAAAAAATGATCCCTGCTTTGAAAAGCCGAATCGGACGATAAAAATCTTTCTTAAAGCTATAAATTTCTTCCCAAGAAAACCCATCTTCACTAACAAGGATGCAGCTTTCGTTCCTTTTGATAGCGGGTCCGCTTTCTACTGTCGTGAATGCAACATGTAACCCTTCTTTTGTAGTTGTCCCGTACCATGTCGAACAATCTATTGCTTGGCCGTATTGCATTCTTCCCGAAACCCTTTCCATTTTACAGGCACGATTAGGCGTTACTTCGCTATCTGTCAGCCAACAAACATGGCTGGCGGTAAAGAATAATTTTACAGCTCGCCAAGATTGCAGCCCATCTCCAAAAAATATTAGCGATCGGAATCGATCAGACGTTCGTCCTAAAAAACACTCGCCATTAAGATCACCAACAGTGACCCAAAGATTTTCAGGTACGAAAGGATCTCGATAGATGCCATGAACATGGCGAATACTTTTGGCCGGAAATTCAAAAGCAACCTCGAAAATTTCCAAATTGGGGGATACACGCCAAATACGAACAGGCCTGCGATCAGGGTTCATAAAATATTCACCAATGTATGACCATCCTAATGCATCCTCACTAATGCCACCGTGGAGTACGCAATCACCTTGGATATCAAACAATCTCCTCAAGCCATTGGCGAGATCAATTTCATATACAGTGCCTCCCCGAATACCCAATATATAACCTGAAGAGTTAACATAGATATTACATTTATCAGAACGCATTACCCTTGCCGTTGGTCTACTAAATCCGAATAGGTCGCGAGGATAGCATCTAGGAAATTTGGCCACCTCTGACCAAATGTTGCCGTCTCCCCTTAATATGCTTCTTTTAAAAGTTGCCCAGACGGTATTGTTTGGCTCAATATGATGAATTGCGGTAAGGTTTGGAAATTTCTTCAGAACACTAACTGAATATTTTCTATTATTCATGTTTATTCCATTATTTAACTACAGTGGCCGCACCGCCGAACTTATCCCCGGCCCGAAGCGGGCCGCGGCGGCGATCTGGTCCCAGTTTTGCTGAAACCAGGCAATGGTCTGTTGCAGGCCGGCCTCGAAGGTTGTCTGGGGCTGGTAGCCGATGAGTTGTTGGGCCCGGTCCACCGAGGCCAACAGCCGCGGTTTGGTATCCCACTTGCGGCGCTCGGTAAAGGTTATTCCCGCCCCGTTGCCGATCTGGACATTGATCATCTGGGCCAGGTCGATAATGCGGGTTTCTTTGCCCGAGGCCAGGTTGAATTCCTGGCCGATGGCGGCCTCAAAATACCCGGCCCTAAGCAGACCATCGACGATATCGCCGACAAAGGTGAAATCCCGGGTCTCCTCGCCGCTGCCGGTAATGGGCAGGGGCTGCCCCTGCAGGGCCCAGTAGATGAAGTTGGGAATGACGTTGCGATACTGGCCCGGAACCTCGCCCGGCCCGTAGGAATTGAAAAACCTAGCCTTGACCACCGGCAGCTCATAGTGATGATGGAAAAAGTTGCAGTATAACTCCCCCAGCATCTTGGTGATCTGGTAGGGCGAACTGAGGTGCAGAGACATGAACTCCTCGGTCAGCGGCAAGGGCGCGCTCGAGCCATAGATCGAGCAGCCCGAGGAGGCGTAGATAAAACGCCGGACCCCGGAGAGCTGAGAATATTGCAGCATTTTCAGGGTTCCCAGGCCATTGACCAAAAGATCGGTCTCCGGGTGGTCGATGGAGTTCTGGTTGGCAAACAGGGCGGCCAAATGAAAGACGATCTCCGGGCCTTCGAAGAACACCCGCTTCAGCTCCACCTCATCGAGGATGCTGCCCTCGATAAACAGCACATTAGGGAGGGAGGGGACATTCCATCGCGCTGCCGAAGATAGATCGTCCAGGACCAGGACCAGTTTGGCCCCCAGGTCGCCCAAGGCCCGGACCAGATTGCTGCCGATGGCCCCGGCCCCGCCGGTGACCAGGACGGTTTTGCCCTTATAGGAGGTTAGATATTCAGTCTGCGACATGCGTTCACCTCGGTTAGTCTTGAGTTGTGAGTTTTGGAAGTCGTTCCCGATCAGTTATCACAAGTCGGGGGGTAATCTGGAAACTTGGTAGATCTCCGGTTATAACCTATTTGTCTAATCCGGCCTGAGATAGTCTCTCTTTCCGGTCAACCTCACATTCCCCGACCGCAGAGCACAATCCGCACCGTCTTCAAGAGAATGGCCAGGTCCAGGGAAAATCCCATATTTTTGATGTAATAGAGATCATATTGCAGTTTTTCCCTGGTCTGCTCCAGGGAGGAAGAATAGGGATACATCACCTGGGCCCAACCGGTGATCCCCGGTTTGACCATCAGCCGATAATTGTAGAACGGAATCTGCTCAGTATATTCATACCGGTTGGTGCAGCTCCCCGGGGCGGCGGAGGGGCCTTCATTACGGCCTTTCATTAACGGTTGCTGAAACTGGCGGACAAATACCTCTCGCTCCGGCCGGGGGCCGATAAGGCTCATCTCCCCTTTGAGGATATTGATCAACTGGGGCAATTCATCCAAGCGCAGCTTCCTGAGAATGCGGCCCACCCGGGTGATGCGGGGATCAGCACTACTGGCCCATTGCGGGCCATATTTTTCGGCATTCTGGACCATGGTCCTGAATTTGATAATCTCGAAAGGCCGGCTGTCCTGCCCCAGGCGCTCCTGGCGATAGAACACCGTCCCGGCACTGTCCAATCGGATGGCCAGAGCGATGATCCCGAACAGCGGCCAGGTTAACGCCAGTCCCAGGAGGGCCATCCCCAGATCCAACAGGCGCTTGGCCTGGCGGTAGTAAAATTTATGATTATGCATTGCCTTGGAGAGCAGCCAGAGGTCGGAAATGTGATCGATGGGGACTTTCCCGGTTAAAAATTCATAGAGGCTGGGCATATCGATCAATTGAGCGCCGTTCAGGCACAGGCGGGTCAGGGCATTGGTCAAGGCCCGGGACTTTCCATGGGTGATGGCCAATACCACCAGATTGACCTTATACTGGCCCACTATCTCGGACAGCTGGCTGGAATTGCCCAACACCGGCAGGCCCTGATGTTTGGTGCCTTGTTTTTGGGGATCGTCGTCCACGTACCCGATTACCGCCAAGCCGCTGTTGTGCCGCCGTCGAAGGGCCTCCAGAATCTGGCTGCCGGCCTTGCCAGCGCCGACGATAAGAACCTTCTGCTGCAGGCGCTGGGGCAGGGCCACCGCGGAGAAAGCATAGCGCCATAGCACCAGCAAGAGCGCAAAAAACACGGCCTGCCGGACCATCCAGTGGCGGCCGATAAAGGGTGAGAAAGGGAAGTAGAACAGAATGATAACCAAGACCGTCCCGATCAGAGACCAAACCATAATCCCAGTGATATTGCTCCAGAGGCGAAAATCCTGGCAGTGATCATAAAGATTGCCGATGTAGAGCACCGTCAGATAGGTCAGACATATTCCCAGTAAGGGAATCCGGTGCTCGAGCAGGAAACTCCAGGGGGCCTCATTCAGCATGGGATTGAACAGCAAGCCCAGCAGCGCCGAGACCCAGAAAATCACCAGATCACCGGCCAGAAGCAACAATTTCCATTTGGAGACGGGAAGATTGAAGACTTTAAGCATGGGTTGTTCTTAAATCCGGGTTACTGTGCGGAATAAAATCGGGTAGTCGGGAAGTTTTAAGCCGTTCGGCTGGGCTGAGTTAACGATTTTCTGGGCTTATGCTTGGCAAAACCGATCTGCAAGAGCGGAGCTTTTTGATTGTACCCGGCGGCCAGGAAGAGATTTTTCAGGACACCAGGGATTATTAGCGAAAAATACGGGGATAAAAAAGTATCCGGTTCAGAAACGAGTGGTCCCTAAAATTCTATTATCCGGCCGCTCAGGAAAGACTCTTTGGCCTTCATGGTGGCCCGGGTCGAAGCTACATAACTGTTAAATAGCTGGCGGTGATCAGGGTGAGCGCCGTCAGCGGTTAAAAAAAACTTCAGTTCGCCGGTATAGCCCAGATCCATGGAGAATTTCTTGAGGTGCCGGGTCCGCCCGCCCTGGACCAACAAGGCCCGGCGAAAATCTTCAATTACCGCCGCCGAGTCTTCGCAGAACACCTCAAAGCGTTCCCGAGAAAAAGACTTCGGCCCTTTGGCAGTATAGATGATATTCCCGACGGAGCCGTCCTGGAAGGTCAGGGTGAGGGACAGGTTATCATCCGGGCGGTATTTCCCGGTAGCCCCGGCAAT
>JAFDGA010000062.1 GCA_019309545.1 Deltaproteobacteria bacterium | reverse complement strand
GCTGCCTGAGGAGGTGCGCAAACTAGTGCAGGAGGCCAGGAAGCGGGTACCGGAAGGCTTGCGTCTGGACTATCTGAGCGCTCTCCCTGATAATCCTACACTAGCGGATTGCGGGCGGGAATTTTGGCGTCTGGGTCTGATTCCAGACCTTTCCCCACAGCTTGAGCGTCTGGTAGAAAACCGCGATTGCGTTAAAAAACTGACTCAAGGCGCAGGAGGCTCCATCCACAAAGGGGTAGACGAGCTGGGGCTAGATGACTCTGAATTGAAACGCCGACTTATTGATCTACTCAGAGAAACACCCCCAATATCCAGAGAATGGTTGCGCCGGATTGCCGCCGAACAGCCAGAATTGGAACTCACCTTTGATCGCTGGTCTTTCAGCGACAGACCGGGAACAAATTTAACAGGCATAGAGGTTCTCTCGTTCATTGATCCGAAAAATAAAAAAGCTTATAGCTGGAGTGGATTAAAACTGGAAGACGATACCTTGAAAGCCTCGGTCCGTCCCCAGGATAATGCCAGATTAACGATAAAGTGGACCACTGAACCGACAACGCCCACAGGAAACCCTTTGTATGAAATTACCCTCGAAACTTCTGAAGCCGATCCCGTTACATTATTAAGGGAAACGCAATCACATAAATTGCCAACCAAAACCCAATCCTGGAGATTTAAACCGGCGGAAGTGGAGGGTATTGAAGGTGGCTCCCTGCGAGTCCGGGTAGTAATTAGGGCCTATCCGCAAGAAGGAGAAGAGCCAATTACCGGGGAGAGTGATGAATTTTTGTTGGTGAGCGAGGAAGTAGAAGCCCCTACTTCTACCGTCTTTCCCTTGACCCGTTCTCTTCCTGATTTCATGTTGGAGCGGGCAGCCAAAACCAAGAGCATGCCCCAGGTGACCCGGTGTGTGGTGGAAAAGGGAACCGGCATCAAGCTGGAGCTGGACGAGCGTCAGCGGCGGCGTATAACTTTAAATCCGGTGCTGGAAGAGGCGCAACGTCGCCTTTTAGCAGAACCCAACCGCCTGGGGTGTTTGTGCCTAACCCTCTCTCCGGAAATTCGCTGGAGACCGGAAGACTTGCAATGGTCTCCTTTCGATACAGGGCTTGCCAACTTCTTCAACAAAGAATGGTGGACAGCCAGGCGGAAATTGTTCGCAGAAAGCAGGGAGAGCAAAGGCACTAATTTAGTTGAAGGCAGAGAACTTTCCCCCAACCTTGAAGATATCTTGTTATATGCCCGTGGCTATGCCAGGGCCCTGGAAACCATTTTGGAGGATTATAAGGCTCAAGACTCTTCCGGCCCGCAAATCCTAGCAGATCTCCTGGCCCTGGATACCATTCACATCGGTCACATAATAAAAGGAAATGACCATCACCAAAAAAGGTTGGTAGGCTTATTGCTATCACCCCTGCATCCGCTGAGACTTCTCTGGCACTTGGCTCATGAAAAGCTTATAAAGTATTGGATCAGTACGGCTGGAGATAAAAAAACTAAAGCATACCTGCCCAAACCGGAAATCGCCCTGCAACTGGATGGGGGGAATTACCCTGCCTTTTTGGCCGCGGCCAACACCATGTTTTATTATTTTGAGTCACCCTTCTTCTTCTGGCCGCTTTATATCAATGCCCAAGAGGAAGACCCCCATCAGGTGGCGGCACTGGTCCGTTGGAGCTTAGGTCTGGGAACTTTAGAGACCTTGACGGAAGGACAAAGTATTGCCACCGAAGCCCTTTCAGCACGGCTGCAAGCATACCTCGAATTGCATCCCTATGTCCGTACCCTAAAGGTGGATGCCGTTAACTGCGGCGAAGGCCAGATGTTGGTCAGGGCATTGGCTGAACTTGATGGCCGGGATGCCTTTGAAGATCAAGAAGAGGATTCGGGGACGATTGTGACACCGGCAAGGGGTTATGAGGTCAGGCTATATGGACCATCCCCAATCCACCAAATCGGGGCCTTTTTCGATGACTGCGCCAGCCAACGCCTTCGAGGACAGGGTCTCCCGCAGAAATTGGATCGTCTCTTTCGCCCTGGCGAGAGTTTCTTGCACCCCCATCTGTTTTGGGCCAAACGAGAACTCAAGGACATTGAAACGGAAGACAATAAGGCTCCGGAAGAGGCCCATGTTTCTTTTATTAATGAATATTTTCGCCCTAAACCGGCTTTGGTCCACCAAACCGGTCCAGAGAGTCCAGTTTCTACTTTTGGCCTACAAGTGGACCTGGCTGATAACTTCACAATCGAGGAAAGCGATCAGGCTTGGTATCGCACTGTATGGCTACCGCCGGAATCCCATGTCACTCCTCATCCTGAGGATAGACGGCTCACCCAAACTTTGCTGCGGTTGCAACGCGTTATTGCTCAAGCCACCGCGAGCTTGATGGGAGGTAACAGCGATCAGTGGCCAGCCACGAAGGTGCCGGTGGGTGCAGCCCAGTTTCAACTGTTTTCCAAACTCCACGAAAATAGTGATTGGGTTCTTACGGTAGATCGGAACCTGGGAGTTGAGCTTTTCGATAGCCCCATGGCGCCAGGCCGATTGAAAGAGAACGCCGACCGCTTCCTTATTGATTATACTCCCTTACAAGTGGGCAGCGCCGGTCAACAATTGATGGTTTCCACCTCTTGGGTGGAGGAGGTTGGTGAACTGTTGAAAACCACCCTGCGGGAAATGTTGATCTCTCCTACAGACCTGGCCTGTGGGGAGGTGCTCCGCTTGCTAAAATCGATTTCGGGACGATTGGTGATGAGGGTGGCCCGTTTTCCCTGGGTCGCAAAAGAGGCAGTAAGCCTGGCTGTAGTTAGGGAAGTTCTACGGGGAAGCGGAGAACTGGAGAAGGCCTTTTTGGTTCCGATTGATGAACACATTCCCTTTTTATTCCCAAAAACTTCAAGGACCCAGTCATCAGAGCAACGTCGGCCGGATTTGTTATTGGTGCGGCCTCGACTGGAGCGAAAAGCACTCTTAGAAATCGATTTCATGGAGGTGAAATATCGTCGTCATCGTTATATGGCTTATGACCGCGCCTTGTGGGCTGATATGTTGGAGGCCACCCGCGCTGGGTCAGAGGCGCTTAGTAGAGTTTATTTTCCTCCAAACCCATCGGCAAAACTTGACTTGCCTCTGCATCGACGGCAATTGCGAGGTCTCTTCGCTTTTTATGTCAAGCGCGCCGTGCGCCATGGCCTCTTGGAACCTGAAACAGGGGATGAAATTCTCAAATGGCTAGTGAATTTGGCCCAGGAGGACATTACCCTGACCATTAATTATCGGGGCTTCATTTATTCCCCAGAACTCGACTTTGATACGGAGGAGGACCTCTATGACGAAATGAAGATTACCCTGATTGGCCGGGAAGCCTTGCCGCGCTATACTTCATTTCATCCGAGTGAACCGCCTTCGGTTCCAGGCCGAAAAAGTGTGGAAGATGAATTCCCCTTACAACAAACAATATCAGATAATATTCCAGCCTTACATAGGCGGCACCCAATAACCAAGTTTGAAACATCTGAGGCGAAGGAAATCATTGAAAAAGCGGAAAAAAAACAGACTGAAATAAGCATCTTGATTGGGCGAGAACCGAAAACAGAGAAACCAGTGTATTTCCGCCCAAGTATCCGAGGCAATCCCCATGCTCTTATCGTCGGTATTCCTGGAATGGGAAAAACAACAGCAATTAAGAATATTTGTTATGAGTTGACTAGAGAGAAGATTTACCCATTTATTTTTGATTTCCATGGCGATCTAGCCAAAGACTTGCATCAAGCCCTTGGGTCAGAAAAATGCTTAATACTTGATGCCGCAAATGGTTTGCCTTTTAATCCCTTGGAAGTTGACCCCGTGCGACGTCAGCAGGAGCGGGGGTGGATTACCCATTATTTTGAAGTTGCCGAAATTTTTGCCGATATTTATCCCTCTTTTGGGGAACTGCAGGTTAGTTTTATTAGGCAAACCTTGAAACAATGCTATGAAGGAGCAGGGTTTGCCGCCTCACCTTCTGGAGCCAATGCTCCCCGTTTTTCCGAATTTTGGAAATGTCTGGGCGAAAAAGCCGGAACAGATAGAGAGGCACGCAAAATTGCCGCCAGACTGGAACCTATCTTCGAATTAGGGCTTTTTAAAGAAGAATTGGACACGTCCTTCTTGTTGTCCAGGTTATTACAAATGACAACTATCCTGGACTTGCACTCATTAGAAATTGAGGAAAATCAGCGGGTAGCAGCTTCATTTTTCCTCCAGCGGCTTTATAGAGATATGTTCAGTCATGCCGAAGAGGGACATTTGCGAAACGCAGTTATTTTGGATGAAGCTCATCGGGTAGCGCGCTTGTCCTTGATTCCAAAGATGATGCAGGAATGTCGCAAATATGGGATTCTCTTCGTATTGGCTTCCCAGAGAGTGGAAGACTTTGACAAAGGAGTTTTGGACAGCGCTGGCAATCATTTATATCTCCGAGTCAACCACCCAGATGCCAGGCGTCTCTCTTTTTACTTGGCGGCGAGAGAACCCCAAGGTGACCTTACCAAGCGACTTCAAAATCTCGGCAAATTTCATGCCCTCTTTCGAAGCGAACATTTTCATCCTTTTGTTGAGGTATTATTAATAAAGTGACAAATCAGTAATCTGTTTCCCATGAATTAGCAAGGAGGGAAAGAAATGCAATACCCAAAATGGAAACCTGGAGATTCTGGCCTCATATACTACCGTGATTGGAATACCAAACCAGGGACCAAAAATCCTGATTATTACCAGACTGCGCCGTAAAGCTCGGTCCTTTAACAGGCCGTTGAAAAACCAGCTTAATTTAGCTCTGTCTCCTGTTTCAGGGAAACTAAGCTACCCTTATGAACTGTAAATTCGCTAATAAATCTGGATTCCGTTCTCCGTCGGTGGCCGGTTGCAGTAAGAATTACCGTATTCCAGGGTTCCTTTTCAGTTTAAGGAGAAACTGCTGCC
>JAFDGA010000061.1 GCA_019309545.1 Deltaproteobacteria bacterium | reverse complement strand
ATGGGCCGCCGTTATCCCGGCTGCCGCCAAAACTTACACAAGCTGGTGGAGCTTTTGGTGGCCGACGGCGACTTCAAGCCGCTGAAATCGACGGACCCGCCGGCCGCGGTAATTCATGGCTATCTGTTGCACATGCTCAGGGCCAGGATACTAGGCCAGCAGGCACTTGAGCCGCTGGCGAACCAGGATGCCGCGATCTTCGACCGGACCTTCCCGGGCATGCGGGCCCGGTTAGACCCGCTAGCCCTGGAAGTAGCCAACGCTCCTAATACTTGGGCGGTCCGGGAGATCGTCGAAAAAATCCTGCGGCTGCTTCAGGACCTTTCTGAAGGGTGTTCCCCGGACGGAAACGACCGCGAGCAGCAGCCACGGCAATCGCAGGGCGAAAGTGACGCCGGGCCAAATAGCGGCCCGGATGAACAGGACGACGGTGACGCCGGGCAATCAAGCTTCCCGTCGCCGGATGCCCAGACTGATCCAAATGGGCAAGAAAACGCCGGGAATGACAGGGAGCAGCAAGATGCCCAGTCCCAGTCGAAAAAACAGGGCGGCGATAATGCCGAGCAACAGGACGAGCCGGAAGCACAGAACGACGGTGACGCCGAGCAAAATGGCAGGCCGGAAGCACAGGGCGAAAGTGACGCCGGGCAATCACTGCCTGGCCGATGTGAATCTGGCGGCCAGAAACCGGCGGATTCCGCAGTCCAGGCTGCGGCTGAGGCATTGGCCGATGATACGCCGTACCAAGATTTCGGCCAGGCCATAGCTGGCAAGCTCAAGGCTATCAGCAAAGGGCACCGCAATTCGCCTGGTATTGGCATTGCCAAAGAAGTCCCACCTTGGTGGGAACCGGGCTGCCGTCAGCTCACCGAAAGTGAAATCATGGCGGCCACCGCCAGATTGCGAGCCATGTTGGGAGGACTGGTACAGGCCAAACGAGCCTGTCGGACTCGGCCCTCGTTGGCAGGTACCAAGCTTAACCTTCGTGGCCTACCTCGGATGGCTGCCAATGACGGCAGGGTCTTTCTGGCGCGTCAGGAACGGCAGGCGGTCAACACGGCCGTTTACCTGCTTCTGGATCAATCCGGTTCCATGAAAAACAAACGGGTTGTTGCCTTCCAAGCAACGGTGGCCTTGGCCCGGGGTTTACGCGCCATACCGGGCACTGCGGTGGCCGTCGGTTCGTTTACCACCTTTGAGAACGATGTGCCGGTGGTTGTACCGTTGCTGCGTTTTGAGCAACCCGAACGCCGTTTGACAAAAGCAGTACCGCCGAACTGGCTGAACACCCCCATGGCGCAGTCGATCTATTCCGCTGCGGCCCAACTGCTCCGCCGGCGGGAGCCGCGTAAAATACTCGTGTGCATAACCGACGGTGATCCTGACGAATGGAAAATGACCCGGGAAAGCATAGACCGCTGCCGGGCTTCGGGGATCGAGGTCTATGGCGTCGGGATTATGCATGACAGGGTTAAGGGTCTGTTCGGTAAGCGGGATTCGGTGGTAATCGACCAATTGTCCGAATTGCCGGACAAGCTGTTTAAGCTGCTGGCCAAGCGGCTTTAAAAAGAGATAGCTATAACCTCGCCGGGGGGGGGGAGAAAGTGACCACCCGGGAAAGGAGGACGAAAGATGTGGTCTGAGATAGCAGTCCAGCATCTCTTGCGCGAATGGATATCAAAACCCTATCAATGCGCCCGAGGCGGCATTGCCTACTCTTTTGGCAGTGGTCGGTGCGTTGTATCCATTTGCCCCAACGATAAGGGGTGGAGCGACCCTGCAACCCATAAGCTGTTTCGCGGTATTCGCGACCTTGGTTGGGGGTTGGTTTTTAAACAGCCCGAAACCTTCAAGGACAGAATAAAGATGGTTTCACTCGTTCCACCGCCGGAGAGGAAACATCGCGATATGGACAGACCAGGACCCATTTTCGATCATGCGGATCTGGGCACCAGGGAGCCGAACGACCCGGAACTCCGGGGCATTGACCCTGGCCACCCCATGTACTATCTCCTTGGCGGCAGGCCTTTGCAGCCCGAGGAAATTGAGCCGGACCATGATTGGGAGTTGCCGTCCGATACCAAATTGAGTCGGCTGAAAGACCGCAAGAAGCGGGAAAAGCGCTTGCTGGAAATGCGGGAGGGATATGGAAAAGAACTCCAGGAATATATCGCTCGATACCTGAAGGTGATCACCCCGGGGTATCAGGTGAGTGAGTACGACCGGAAAATGGGGTATGGCTTGGAAACTGCAATTTTCCTGTGCCACAACCATATAAAGGCAGGGAAAGGCTGGTTGGCGGCGATCAACCGCGAACTGGCGAAGTATCAGCCGCCGTTAAAGGATACGCCGCAACGAGAGTGGGCATTAACTCCTATCCCGCAAGCTAAACAGCAGCAACAGCTTGGCTTTTAGCCCAAGCCCAAACTAACACCCTGCCGGGTGGAAGCAATTCCCTAAAAACCAACAAGGAGGGCAAAAATGGCGGATTATTTTGCAGCATCCATCGAGTTTCCCGCCTCTGCGCTTGAGGACGCGGAGATCAAAAAGGCGCTGAAAGATGAGGGAGTCAAGTTTGAGCCCCTAAAAGGAGACCCGTTTCGTGAAGTCGAAGCCAAGATAACAGAAGGCATTTTCTACCTCTACAAGGCCGAAGCCCGATGGGGACAGTTCGAGGAGTTGGAATCCCTGCTGAGAAGCAAGGGTATCCCCTTTGACCGGCAATCCGGTCAGGCTTTTGAGTTCATTCCGGAGTTGGTGATTTTTCGCCCGGCCAAAGATGGCGCGCCGAATCAAAGATCGGTTGTCCCAGGGGATTGGAGCTATCCAGGCATATCTGGATATAAATTATCCTGACTATCCGCCCCTGAGCGATTTTGTGTAGGTCCTCACCTTAAAAAAATTAACCCCGCCGGGGGAAGCGACCCCCTGGGGGCGAGCTTCCTCCTGGCGATAACAGGAAAGGAGGAAGCACAAAATGAATCCCACAAAAACGGTCACAGTTCCGTCCCCCCAATTCCGGGGGTGGGTGGAAGTGGACCCGAACCGCATCGTCCGTCAGGTACAAAAGCGCCAGGCCAAGATCGAGAAAGCCTTCTGCCAGGTTCGGCTGATGGAACGGAGTCTGGTTAGGTCTTTTGCAGCCAGAGCGTATCTCTGGCTACAGCAGGACGGCAAATGCCCATACTGCGGCCAACTCATCACTCCATTCAGTGGCTGGAGCGTCCACCACGTTATTCCCCGATGCAAGGGGGGATCAGATGCCTTAGACAATCTCCAACTGCTGCATCCTCACTGCCATCGCCAGTTGCACGGGGATGCGGCGCGTAAGGTTGCATAAGGAGGAATCGGAATAAGTGGCAACCGCCCGAGACAGACCCGGGCAATGATGACCGGCTTTTGGCCACGGCCCCAGACTTATTGGCAATCCACAAAGTGAACGCATTATAGAAAAAAAACCGATTGTCCAAACCCCGCCGGGGGAAGCTAAGTCCCCCAGGGTGGGGAAGCTTCCTCCCGGCAGAAAGGAGGAGGCGTGAGAGAAAAAATCAAACAAGAAGGCCGTCTGGTCCACCAGAACTACAAGACTTCGATGTGGGCCTGGGGACGGGTTCAGATGGTCCAATCCTGGCACCCCCCTTACGAAACCGCCCTGTTCTACCCTTCGGGGAAAAGGGTAGAAGTGCAGGGGGAAAGCCGTGGAAACTAAGAAAGTCAAATTACGGAACTTTGGGAAAGTTTCAGGCCGGATAGCGGCACGAATCAAAGACGAGCAGGGCCGTTTGCTGGCCGTCATTATGGACCCGGAAGCAAAACTTGCCGCTGAGGACGCCGCCATGCGGCGGTTGTCCGTCAAGCTAAAGGCATTGTATGTCATCTTTAACCGCAAATGATTTCCAAACAAACGACCCGGCCCCGGGGAGAGAACTACCCCGGGTTGGGGCGGCCTTCTCCCTGCGGCTCAACAAGGGAGGAGAAGCATCATGGACAACAAAACCATAAAAGATGTTCGCGAGGCCCGCCGGGTAATAGGAGCGCTGATAGAATCGCCGTTCTATTCCGATCCCCCCTATGGCCTCTCTACGATAGAGAGATTGGCTCTGGTAAAGAGGGTCCTGGAGATCAGGCGCAACAGCGCAACCCAACAGGAAATGGAAAGGGTTTTCAACTGATGGCATTCTGACATTACCCCGCCGGGGGGAAGCCGCCCCCTGGGGGGAGCAGCTTCCTCCTGGCATTAAGAGAAGGAGGAAGTACATGGCACGATTAGCATCTCAGGCGAAGATGGGATATTACCCCACCCCGCCTGGTATCGTAGAACACGTCAAAACCGGCCTGGCGCTGCCAGGCCCCGGCCTTTATCGACTGCTGGATACCTGCTGCGGCGAGGGTGAAGCCCTGGCGCAGTTGGCCGCCGGCCTCTCCGGAGTCACGACCTACGGGATCGAGCTTGACGAAAACCGAGTAAAAGCCGCTTCCGAGAACTTGGATCACGTTGTTTGGGGCGACGCTCTTAACGAACTCGTGCGACGTGAAGTCGCCTAAGTGATTGTTTCGCCTCAGGATTTGCTCCTGAGTGACGAAACCTGTTGTTCCGTCAACAGTAGCTAACCATCCCGTGCAAGATGGGTAACTGTCCTGTGCGAAGCGGATGGGACAGCGGTATCCTTAAACCCAACCGTGAGGGAGGGCATTCCTGCAAGCATCATGTGGGAGGGAGCTGCTGCTGAGGTTGGTATGGTTAACGTAAGTGAACTGCCGATTGGACCGTCGTGATAAGGAACAAGCCAAAGATGCTGAAAGGCTTGCACCAAAAGGTAGGTGGCCAGGATATTCCGTTGAGTTCTCGGAATACACGGACGTTGCGCCACCGGCGGGTAGGCAGAGCCTAACCCAATTCTCTGTCACTTAGGCGGAACACGTTAAGCCCGTATCCGTCCTGTGGGTGAGCAGGTAGGAAGGCCGCAAGGCCCGACGAAGCGGATGCGGGTAGGGGAAGGTGAAAAAGCGAAGGCCATTCTGTAATGGGATGGATAGGGGTTGAGCGAGAGCAATATCACCCCGCCCGAAAGGGAGCTGACTTCACCTGGTCTTTTGTTGTAATCCTTTGCATAACTTCAGAAAGGAGGCAAGTTGTGAATGTGAAATCAGACGCTACCTCCGGCAACCAGATTGACTGGAATAGTATTGACTGGGCCAGAGCGAATCAGGTTGTCAGGAGACTGCAAGTTAGGATTGCAAAGGCAGTAAGGGAAGGTAACCGCAGGAAGATTAAGTCTCTCCAGCGGCTACTAACCCATTCGTTTTACGCCAAGGCTTTGGCAGTGAGACGAGTAACCAATAACCGTGGCAAGAGAACTCCGGGTGTCGATGGGGAAACCTGGAACACCTCGGAAGCCAAAGCTAAAGCCATATTGTCACTTAGGAAGCGAGGCTATAAAGCCTTGCCCCTGAGGAGGGTTTATATCCCTAAGGCAAACGGAAAGAAGCGCCCTCTGGGAATCCCTACGATGAGGGATCGGGCCATGCAAGCCCTATATAAAATGGCATTGGAACCTGTAGCAGAAACTTTGGCCGATGGAAACTCTTATGGCTTCCGTCCCGACCGATCCTGCGCTGATGCCATTGAACAGGGTTTTACTTGCCTGAGCCGTTCGACTTCACCGCAATGGATACTGGAAGGCGACATCAAAGGTTGCTTTGACAATATCAGCCACGACTGGTTGATGACCCATATCCCAATGGATAAGGAGATTCTCCGGAAGTGGTTGAAGGCCGGCTTCATCAACCTTAAAAAGCTTTTCCCCACAACAGCCGGTACCCCGCAAGGGGGAGTTATTTCGCCGCTGCTGGCTAATATGACCTTGGACGGTCTGGAACGATCGTTGAGGGAAAAATTCTCACGAACAAAACGTATGGGCCAATGTTCCAAGGTGCATTTTATTAGATATGCAGATGACTTTGTGATTACCGGTAGCTCTAAGGAACTTCTGGAAACTCAAGTCAAACCACTGGTAATATCTTTTCTGAAAGAAAGGGGACTGACCCTATCCGAAGAAAAGACAGTGGTTACGCATATCGGAGAAGGCTTCGACTTTCTGGGTAAGAACATTCGGAAATATCGGGGTAAGCTTATTATTAAGCCTACAAAGCAGGGTATCAAGAATGTTCTGGATAAAGTCCGGAAAGTCTTAAAGGCTAACCGAACGGCAAGTCAGGAAAATGTAATTAAGCAGCTTAACCCGATTCTAAGGGGATGGGCTAATTACTATTCTACTGACTGCTCTAAGGAAACCTTTGGGTTGATTGACCAACGGGTCTGGCAAAAACTTTGGCGTTGGTGTTGTCGCCGGCATCCTAATAAGGGTGCAAAGTGGATTAAGGACAGATACTTCCACAAGGTCAAAAACCGTAATTGGGTCTTCGCCGTTAAAATTACAAACGGCAATAAAGACGGCCTGTTGGAACTGTATCATATTCCTTCTACTAAGATAATCAGGCACACAAAGATTAAGGCCGAAGCCAATCCTTTTGATATGGCCTGGAATCGCTACTTTGAGGAAAGAAACCTTGCAAAGATTAAGCGAGACCAGGGTTTATATGGAATGAAACGGAAGCTTTGGCTGGCCCAGGAAGGAAAGTGTGCTTCTTGTGGGGAACCATTGGAAATGGGGAACCATGAAGAGCATCACATTATCCCCAGGGCCTACGGGGGAAAGACGATATTGTCTAACCTTCGGGCTTTATGTCCTGACTGCCACTGGCGCAGGCACACCCTGCTACGAAATGGTTTACTGCCGGCATCCCAGTAACATGGGCTGCTTACAAGAGGCTTGAGCCGTGTGCGGGGAAACTCGCACGCACGGTTCTTAGGGGGGGATGGCCTGGTAACAGGTCGTCCCTACCCGACAAAATCACCACCAGGTCATTTTCCCTGCTCTGGTTAAACCCGCCATACGATTGGGACGGGGACGGCGGACGGCTTGAGTCCCAGTTTTTGTGGGCGCACCGCCGCTACCTGGTTCGAGGGGGATGGCTTGTTTTCATCATTCCCCATAGGGCATTAAAAGATGCGGCAGAGCCGCTCTCCAAGCTGGCAAATCTGCAAATCTACGCCTTTCCCAAGCCGGAATTTGACGTGTTCAAGCAGGTGGTGGTCCTGGGCCAGAACAAAGACAGCAATGACGCGTTGCAGCTAGCGGTAGTCAGGAGCTACGCCGCCCGGCCTCCCGAAGAGGTCTGGGAGCGGCTACCCAAGACCGACGAAATACCTCCGGGGTCAATCATTCTGCCTCCTTCTCCTGATCGGCAGATCAATTTTTCCAGCGAACGGCTGGATGTGGAGAAGGCGGCGGCGCTGGTGGCCAAGTCCCCCTTGTGGCAGGAGCTGGAGGCCGCAACCGTAGCAAAAAACCTGCACGACATCCGCCCCTTGGCCCCTTTGCGTCAGGGCCACCTGGCCATGTTGCTGGCCGGCGGTCTGATGAACGGCAAGGTGGAAAACAACGGCAAACGGTTGGTCATCAAGGGTTCCGTAGAGAAAAAAGCTGAAACGGAAACCGAGACCACCGATACCCATGTTATCGAGCGGCAGACGTTGAGCTTCCGGATCGTCATCCGGATCTCGTAGGAGGATGCATCCATGACCAAAAACATCAAGCAGGTGCTTTCTCCCGATCATGTCGGATGTTTTACGGACCGGTATCTGATTGGGGTTGATGAACGGTCCAACAAAAAAATCTACCTGATCTCTCTGTTTGGGACAAAAACCAGGGTGGATGCCGTCAAAGCGACCATCCTGTGCGGCCAGGCGGTCTTTATCCAAAACTGCTGGACCGAAGGTTGGGCCGAACATTCCCAAGTCCGAAAAACCTACTGGCAATACAGAACCATCACCCGGCAGCTTGCGCCGGGAGTGGCCCACTGCCTGATTTTCACGCCGGCCCTGCTGGTTCCGGAAAGCAAGTCCTACGAAAGAGTTTTTTGGGGAGAATCTCAAGAGGAGATCCTCAAGAAATTCTTCTATGCGGCGCAGAAATATTATTCCACGCCGCTGCTGCCGGAATGGACCGAATGGCTCTGGAATGAAATGGACCAGATTGACATTGAGTTTCTGGGCTTCAAGCTTGCGGTCGGCGTTAAATTTTACGCCGAGAGTTTCCTGGAGACCAGGCTGTTCGAAGAGAATTCTCCCATAGCTGCTGAGGCTGCCAGCGTGAACTGAAATTAACCGTACACCCGACGGGGGTGAGTTCATGGCCCCCGCGGGGGCGTGAGCTTGCCCCTGCCAGACTTAGGAGGCAAGCGTATGAACTTAAAAGAATTTCTTGGCGAGTTTGGCGACTCCCTGAGAAAGAAAGTCAGGATGTCGCCGGTTTTCGATCCCGCCCATCCGGATGATTGGGACCGGCAAGCAACTGCAAAACTCGAGAAACTGGCCCGGCAACCCTTCCCGCCCCAGACCAGAACCATCCTGGCGCTGGCCAAGGGATTTTATCGGGACGACAAGAAAGCCGAGATCATGGTCGGCGAGATGGGGGTCGGCAAGACCATCTGCGCCATTGCCACGGCCTTCCTGAACCCCAAAAAGAACCATCGCACCATCATCATGTGCCCCGGACACCTGGTTGATAAATGGATGCGGGAAATCCGAGAGACGATTCCCCATGCCGCTATCGTCAACCTGAACAATCCAGGGCTCAAAGAGCTTTTCGCCTTGCATGGGCAAAAGCCCAAAGGCCTGGAGTTTTATGTGGTCGGCAAGGAAAAGGCCAAAATGCACTTTGCCTTCAAGCCTGCCATCATCAAGCGGGGCAATAAGGTTTATTGCCCGCAGTGCGGCAAGCGACTGGAAAAACTCGAAGGAAAAATCGAAAACGCCAAGCGCAAGCTCAAGTGCCCGGAGTGTGATTCTCCGTTATGGCAGGCAGATTCGGATGGATCCCGCCGGTATGCCAAGGCGGAATTTATCAAGCGGTATATCCGCAAGGGAGCTTTTGATCTATTCGTGGCCGATGAACTGCACGAGTATAAAGCCGGCGATTCGGCCCAGGGCCAGGCCCTGGCCTGTTTAGCCGCCGTTGCCAAGCGGACTCTAGGCCTGACCGGCACATTGATGGGGGGCTACTCCACAAATTTATTTTATTTGCTGTGGCGGCTTTTCCCATCCCTCATGAAGGACAATACGCCCTATGGAGAGCAAACAAATTTCGCTGGCAATTACGGCGTATTGGAGATTGTCAAGAAAACCCCGTTGTCAGACAATTTACATTCCTTGGGGGGCAACAAGAACCGTGAAGTGGTGAAGGAAAAACCGGGGGTGTCGCCCCTGGTGTTAAGCGACTTCCTGTTGGAAAACGCGGTTTTCATGCGGCTCCAGGATGTATCGGACAAACTGCCGCCTTATGTGGAAGAAGTAGTCGGGGTGCAAATGCTGCCCGACCAAACCGAGGCTTACGAGGATCTGGAGAAAGAACTCGGAGATGCGTGCCGCAGCGCCCTGGCCGCGGGGGATCAATCCTTGCTGGGAGCTTTGGTCAATTCGCTCCTGGCCTATCCCGACGGCTGCCGGCGGGGTGAAGAAGTCTATCATCCCCGCACCAGCCAATTGGTGGCCGGCGCACCCCAGATTGAGGCAGATTTCCTACCCAAGGAGGAAAGGCTGCTGGACCTGGTGCAGAACGAAATCGGGCAAGGTCGCAAGTGCATAGTCTGTCTGGAACATACGGGCACCAGAGACCTGATTCCAACTTTGAGCGAGAAACTGGAACAGATAGGCGTCATCCCGCTGATTCTGCGGGCCAATAAGCCCAAAGCAAGTCAGAGGGAAAGTTGGATCAGGAATATGGTCAGTCAGCATCAGGTCATGATCTGCAATACTAATCTGATCAAGACCGGTCTGGACCTGATCGAGTTTCCGACGCTGATTTTCTTTCAGACCGGCTATTCGATCTACACCTTGCGCCAGGCCTCCCGCCGCTCCTGGCGTATAGGGCAGGAGCAGCCGGTCAAGGTCTATTACCTGAGCTATCTGAACACCATGCAGGAGACGGCCTTGTCGCTGATCGCCTCCAAAATGGAAACCGCCCTGGCGGTGGAGGGCGATCTGACGGATAAAGGTCTGACTGCCCTGGCTCAGTCCGAGGCGAATTGCAGGCCGATGCGCTCTTAGGCGATGAACAGCCGGTGGAAACCGAAACCACTACCCAGACGACCATGACCAGGGGCGACCAGCAATCCACGGTCAAGGTCACCCGGGTGGTTCGCGGCAAGGTCTATCCCCAGGGCAAGATCGGGGTAGGCGTGGTCGGCCAGCACCGGCTGATCTTCCAGGCCGGGAATATCCTGTTTAAGAACCGGGTCGTCGGGCAATACGACCGGTCCGGAAACGGGCAGATCAAAGGCAAGCCCATCAGGCTGGAAAGGCAGGGCAATGGCTACCTGTTAGTGGAGTTGCGTAAAGCCGCCTAGTTGAGATTGATCACCATTTTCCCCTGGGGGGAGATGCGGTATTTTCCCCACGGGGGAAGCCGCATCTCTCTTTAGGGCACTTTCGGAGAGAGATATGGCTTATCATGATTATGACACCATCCGGGAGCAGGCCCGGGGCCGATGGTCTCGCATCCTGCTGACCCTGGCTCCGGAGTTGGAAACTGCGGTCCAAAAAGCACCCCGTCATGTTCCCTGCCCGGTGCATGGCGGCAAAGACGGCTTCCGCCTGTTTGGCGATTGGGAAGAAACCGGCGGCGGCATCTGCAACACCTGTGGTAATTTTCCCAGCGGATTTAGAGAGATGACGACTGGGTCCGGCAACTGCTACGGCAAACCTGGGTCCAGGCCGTTTCGCTGAACCACGAACTGGCAAAACCGGCCCGGCTATACCTGCAACACCGTGGTATCTCAGGGCCAGTCCCCGATTGCCGCTGTCATCCTCATCTGCCTTATTTTAAAGACGGGGTTGAGATGGGTAAATATCCGGCACTGCTGTTTGTCCTGCGTGATCAATGGGGCAAGGCGGTGACCATCCATCGTCTCTACCTGACGCCTCAGGGCGGAAAGGCGCCGGTGCCCAGTCCCAAGAAGACCATGCCCTACCCATCCGACCGGAAGCTCGTGGGAGCGTTGGTGCGGCTGGGGCAACCGGAGCATGACACCCTGGCCCTGGCCGAAGGCATTGAAAC
>JAFDGA010000060.1 GCA_019309545.1 Deltaproteobacteria bacterium | reverse complement strand
TTCTACCGTGTTCATCACTTCTTTAGGTGCCATAAACAGAGTTTGAGAACTTATGCGGCATTTCGCCAAGTCTCCGGCGTCCCTGCAAGATTATTCCTGATTCTCCTCTCACTCGCTGATGGCCTTTTCCAGATCGCTCACAGCCATCTTAAGGCCTTCCAGCAGGTGCAAAAGCATGGCTTCGTCACCGCGCTCCGCGGCCTCGGCCATGTCCTCCGCCATGCCGCCCACACCATCAACCATAGGCCCATAACCGCATGGTCAAGTCGATCATTTTTTCAGATCGGGGACTACCTTTGTCCTGCGGGTAAAACGGGCTACCCGATGGCGTGTATTGGAATTGTCACTTTCCAAGAGTTGGGTTCCCGTTTTGCTCACTACGTGCTGTTCAGGTGGTATTAGATCATGGTAGACGGACCAATCATCGGTGTAATAGATGCATGGTACTTACCCCAGAGACACCAAGCAATTTTCCCAGCCAGCGAAAACTGGCCTTTCCCAGGCTGTAGAGCAAAACCGCCAAAGCCTTGGTGGCTTCCGAATTGGGTTCAGGAGGTATTATAGCATAATTGTGTATCTTTTGTTAACACTGCCGGTTAGGTTTGGTTAACACCCAGTCTATGGGAGATACGCCTTTTTTTCTGCCCTTTTCAAATTCACACAATCTTTTTTTACACCACCCAGCTTTGTAATTAACCAAGAGGTTTCAGAAACTCTCTCACTATTTTCCTTGATAGTCGCTAGCTCTTTCCGATAAGATTTTCCTTGCCATTTTGGGACTCATGGTTTAACAAGAAAAATTTTTAAAAGTCAGATTATCATTAAGGGCCATCCAGGATAGAGGAAATAAGTCAAGGGGAAGGTATGCGGCCAGATAACCTCTGGAATGACCTAGTAGATGAGCTGGCCCAGTGGTGCGGCATTGAACCGGAATACACTGACAATGCCGGCCAGGTCCATGTTACTTCCCGCCAGACCAAGTGGACCCTACTTCACGCCATGGGATTGAAGTTGGACAGCCTGGCTGATTTGCAAGAAGCCGTCCTTGAGCGGCGCCAGCGGCCCTGGAACCGGTTACTGGAGCCGGTGCGGGTAGTGCCGCAAGTAACCGGCCCCATCATCTGTAATCTGCACCTGACCTTGCCGGAGGGTAACCTTCCCGAAAATCTGGAGATTGATTGGGAGTTAATTGATGAGTTAGGTCAGGTTGGGGGGGGTCAGCTCCGTGGCCCGGAACTTCAGGTAACCGAAACCAGACTGATTAATGATCAATGGCGTGGGCGGCTGGAACTGTCCTTACCGGAAAATCTGCCCCTGGGCTATTATGAGTTTCGGGTTCAAGTCCGGAGCTCAGACCAGCCCCAGGAGGGTCGGAGCCGCTTGATTATTGCTCCGGATCGGGGCTACGTGCCGCCCTATCTAGAGGCCGGAGGGCGGACCTGGGGCCTGATCTTTCCCTTGTATGCTTTGCGCCGGCCGCATGGCTGGGGAGTAGGCGACTTCGGTGACCTGCTGGAAACCGTCAATTGGGCCGGGGGGGAACTCCATGCCGGGTTGGTCGGCCTTAATCCGGTTAATGCCCTGAGTAACCGCTATCCAGACGATGTCAGTCCCTACGCACCTTCCAGTCGCCTCTATTGGAGTATGATTTATCTAAATATGGACGCCATTCCTGAGTTGGCCGACTGCCCGGCAGCCCAAGCCCTGTTGACCCAGCCTTCTTTTCGGGCCGAGAGAGAACGCCTCAATAAGTCAGATAAGGTGGACTATGCCGCGGTGTTCAGTCTCAAGCGCCGCGTTCTCGACCTTTTATTTGACACCTTTCTGGACCGCCATGGGTTACCGCACCAGCCGTGTACGGCTCGGGGACAGGCTCTGGCCCGTTACATTGCCCAGGAGGGAGAAGCCTTACAGACCTTTGCGATCTTTCAGAGTTTAACCGACCACTGGCGCAAGCAGAACCGAAATTATCGCAGTTGGTCGGATTGGCCGCCGCAGTACCAGAATCCTGGAGATAACGCGGTCCAGGCTTTCGCCCGCCAGCATCCGCGGGAAATCTTGTTTTATCAGTATGTCCAATGGCTTCTGGAAGAGCAGTTGCAGAAGGTGGCGGACCAGACCCGAGGCCTGGGGATGCCGGTGGGGCTTTATCCCGACCTAGCGCTGGGGGTGGATCAGGGCGGCCACGATACTTGGTCGAATCAAAACCTGTTTGCCCTGAAGATGGAGATCGGCGCGCCCCCCGATGCCTTCAATCCCCAAGGCCAGAACTGGCAATTGCCGCCCTTGATCCCGGAGCGTCTGCGGGAGTCCGGGTACCAATTTTTCATCAATACCTTACAGAAAAATTGCCGCCCGGCAGGAGCACTGAGGGTTGATCACATCATGGGATTGTTTCGCCTGTTCTGGATCCCCCAAGGCAAAAGCCCCTCCGAGGGGGCCTATGTGCGGTATGACGCAGAAGACCTGCTGCGGATTCTGGCTCTGGAAAGCCTACGCCATCAGACTCTGATCATTGGTGAGGATCTGGGTACGGTTCCCGGTTACATTCGGGAAACCTTGGCCCGCTACCAGATCTTTTCTTACCGGTTGTTTTATTTCGAACGCACTCCGGGAGGCCGGTTCTGCGCCCGGGAAGATTACCCGGCCTTGGCTTTGGCTTCGGTAACGACCCATGATCTGCCTACCTTGGCCGGATTCTGGGCCGGCCGCGATATCGAGGTCAAGGACCGCCTGCAGTTGTATCCCCACCCGGAAATGGCCGACCTGGAGCGGCAGGAACGTCAGACCGACAAACGGCGGATTCTGGAAATACTTAAAGCCTATAATCTGCTTCCGGAGGATTATCCGCAGGAGCCAGAAGCCCTACCGGAATTAACCGAGGAGCTGCGCTGGGGGATTTTGGCTTTCCTGGCCCAAACCCCCTGTCGACTCCTGGCCCTGAATCTGGAAGATATCTTCGGGGGGCTGGATCAGCAGAACTTCCCCGGCACCATTCACCAATATCCTAACTGGCGTCTTAAAATGCCCTGGAGTTTGAGCCAGATGCGGCAATCTCCCCAGGCTCACCGATTGGCGGCCTTGATGGCCCGTTATCGGCCCCGGACTGCGCCATGACAAAATAGAGGAAAACCATGTGTGATGGACCGATAATTTACAACCTGTTCCCCCTGCTGGCCGGAACCATTTCTCGTTGGCCAGATCACCTGGATCGGATATCGGCCATGGGATTTAACTGGATCTTTGTTAATCCGTTTCATTATCCGGGCTTTTCTGGCAGCCTTTACGCGGTCAAGGACTATTTTGCCTTTCACCCCTTATTAGTGGAAGAGGGCCAGGACCCGGAGGTGTCGCTGCAGAATTTTTTGGACCAGGCCCGGCAGCGGGGTCTGGAAGTAATGATGGATCTGGTGATCAATCATACCGCGGTCGATTCGCCATTAGTGGAACAACATCCCGAATGGTACGCCAAAAATCTAGACGGCAGCATCAAAAACCCTTCCTGCATTGATCCGGCCGATGAAACCAAGGTCACCGTTTGGGGGGATCTGGCCGAAATCGAATACTGGCCCCCGCCCGACCCGGAAGGGTTGCTGGCCTTCTGGGAGACGGTCTTAAGGAAGTATATTCAACTGGGGTTCCGGGGCTTTCGTTGTGATGCGGCTTATAAAATTCCGGGGCCTTTCTGGGCCCGACTGATTGCCAGGGCAAGGGCCATCCATCCGGACGTCTGTTTCCTGGCGGAAACCCTGGGCTGTCGCCTGGAGGAGATGGCCCAATTGGCCGAGGCTGGTTTTGATTATCTCTTTAACAGCTCCAAATGGTGGGACTTCCGGGCCGACTGGTGCCTGGAGCAGTATGAGAGCAACCGGCACATCGCGGCCTCCATCAGTTTTCCGGAAACCCATGATACCCCCCGGCTGGCGGCCGAAACCCGGGGCGCGGTGGAGATCCTCCGGCAACGCTATCTGTTCGCCGCCTTTTTTTCCGCGGGGCTGATGATGCCCATGGGATTTGAATATGGCTTTAGAAAACGACTTAATGTGGTGAACACCCGGCCTGACGATTGGGAGAAGCCTCGCTGTGATCTGACCAGCTTCATCAGCGCCACTAATCGGATGAAGCGGAACTGCCCGATACTACAGGAAGAAGGGCCAATCACGCGGCTGACCCAGCCCAATGAGCCGGTAGTGATGTTGTTGAAGTCATCGGACACCTATACCGGCCAGGTGCTGGCGGTTATCAATACCAAGCGGCGCGCCCGGCGGTTTGTGGTGCCGGATTGGCCTGCGGTGATGGGGGTTCCGGCGGAGCATGTGCGAGACCTCACTCCCGAAGCCACGCCCTTGCCATTAGCGTCGACGCGGCCGGTTACCCTGGGGCCCGCCGAAATTCGCCTCTTTTATGCCCCCGGCACCGAGGTGGAGAAACCATAATTTTTTACCGCCCTTGACTATCTTGACAATCAGCAGGGAGAGGAATAGACTCCCGCCATGGCAAGTCTAAATCACAAGGCCGGGGAGAATACTGCCCTTCAAAAAATATGCCGTGATCTGCACCTGAACCCGGTAGAGGCCTTGGGGGTCCAGACCTGGCGGTGTGATGATCTAAACGGCCAGGCCGTGGTCCTTAAAACCGGCCCTCAGGTGGCCGCGGCCGGGCAGTTTTTGGAAAAGCTGGCGCATCTCTACGCGGCCTTTGAGTATCCCCGGCTCATTTCCTGGCAGCCGGGCCGATTTTTGCTTTACCCCTATATCAGCGGACCGCTACTGGCCCAGAATGATTTTGAGGGTCCCGACCGGCAGGCAGCGATTATGGAGCTGGCCGGGCAGTTAACCGCGCTGTTCCAGAGCCTGCGATTGGCCCCGATGTTTCAGGCGCTGAAGACCCGCCGGTTCGAAGAGGAATTGGTCGGGGAAAGCGGCCACCAAACCCCGGCGCGGCTGCACCTGGGTCTAAATTGCCACCCGGCCCGCCGCGGGGAAATTGCCCAGAGTTACCACTGGGGTCTGGACCTGGCTAAAACTCGGAGTGCGCAATTAATCGCAGCCGGCGGCCCGCCAACTTTATTAGCCGCGTTCCAAAATAAGCTGGAGCAGACCACCTCCATCCATCTGACGCCGAGCGGCACCAACCTGGCTCATACAGCCTTTACTCCCGAACATATTATCCAGTGCCCGGAGGGACGCTTCGGGATTGTCGGCTGGCAAGTGGCCCCCCGGCCCTATAATTATATGCGGCTCAAATACCTGGCCTGGAGCCTGATCCATACCGCCGCCCCGGAAATTTTCAGCCGCTACCAGGCTTATCTAGCGAAGATGCCCAAGATCAGCCCGCCCTGGGCCACGGCCATGACCTTTACCCTGGCCCTGATCGAGGCCTGGTGCGAAGCTACCTCTGATATGAATTATCGAGAGGAAAAACTGGCCGCGTTAGTGGCCTTTATGGAGGAGGCATTGGGAGGGTA
>JAFDGA010000059.1 GCA_019309545.1 Deltaproteobacteria bacterium | reverse complement strand
CGATTTGGAGACCACCTTGGTCCGACGCGTGAAGCGAGCGACACGATGGCGCGTATGGGCGTGGTCACTTTCCAGGAGCTGGGTACCTTTCTTACTCACCACGTGCTGGGTGGGGGGTATCACATTGGAATACAGTATAATCGCAAAGAGGGCAGCAGATTGCAGGAATTGATGGAGGTGCTCCCCGCCTGTTTCCGGGGTCAGATTCAGGGCAAATAATTGTCACTTGCTATTCAGTGACCAAGGTTGCGTTTCCAGCCATGCCGCAACCAGATACTCGGGACTCCACAGGGGGAAATCAGCACGCCGCTTTTGCGCAACTCGTGGGCCGCCCGCAGTTGTCCATAGGCGGGATACTCCTCGGCGATTTTGACTACTGCGGCTTCAATCTCGGGGGCCACCCGATTCTGAAGGTTGGGCTGCCGTCGCGATTTTTCCTGGAGTGCCGCCAAGCCACCCTCAGCGTAGGCCTTTTTGATATCATAGAAATGCTGCCGCGACACCCCCATCACCCCGCAGGCCTCCGAAACGTTCTGGAGATATTCCGCCAATTCCATCAAACTCATCTTTGCTCTGGCGAGCCTCTCTCGCTGGGTTATGGTACCTCCTCCATTCCTCTTTGGTCTTTCCCCAGAGGGATACCATGCCCCTTTTTGCAACCGGTGTCAAATCAAGTCTAAACTACCCCAACTTAAATTTACTGCGCCTCTTTTTCTTTTCGTGCAGCCATTTTTCAAGGGGCACGGCTCTTCGTCATCATTACAATGGGCTTCTTCTGTCTTGCACCAATTTTTCCAATCATAAGGGGGTTCATCCAAGGCTCCCGGAAACTCAGGGTAAAAGTCTCGTGTTTTCTGAACAAATGATTGTTTTATTTCCGAGATTGCATATCTCTCTTTACCTCTTGCTGCATATTCCGCTCAAATCCGCTGGTCATTCCGGGCGAAGTCGGCCACCATGCCAAAGTCGCCATACCACTATATTTTCAACAGTTAACAATACTTTCGTTTTTTCAATCCGTATAAGAAGCTTGACAATAAATCGATTTATGACTATATAATTAGATAACTATATAACATTTAATTTAGAGGGGGTAAAATTGCAAACTTTGCTCAAATCCCTCAAGGCCCTGGCGGATGGCAATCGCCTGCGCATCCTGCGCTTGTTGCTGGATGAGCCGCACTGTGTTTGTGAACTGCAGGCGGCTTTGGGTATTACCCAACCCAGCATCTCCAAGCACTTGCGCATCCTGGAGGAAGCCGGTCTGGTGACCAAAGCCCGGCAGGGCATGTTTATTGATTATCAATTGGCCGCGGTTAAAGAATCAGGGGATCAGCGGGCCGCCTTGCTGGCGCTGATTAGTCCCTGGCTACGGGCCGACCCAGAATTACAGGCCCTCAGCCGCCGGGCCCATGGCCTCAAGCGCGAGCAATTATGTCGGTCCGAAGCCAAATCTACCCCTATGCCCTAGGCCAGGACACCCTAGTCAATCCTGGCCGGGACCTTTACCGACGTGCTGGAAAGCTTCCTTCAATCCCAGGGAGCCAGATTCAGCGCTTATTTGCAAAAGGCCGCCGGCGCTCTGATCTTCCTGGCCGGCCTGTATATCTTTTATCAGGGGGTGCGTAATTGGCAGATAAGTCAGATGCACCACTAGAGGCGGTTACGGCCCCAGAATCATTCTGGATCCAGGCTGCCCGTCCCTGTCAGGTCTTTCTGAGAGGGCGGGAAGGCAAAATCTTGCTCACCCTGGTGGGCATTTTCCTGTTTGCCTACTTCCTGCCCCTGGGGAATGTCAAAATCCAGCAGGCCATCCTGGAAGCCTTCAAACTGCTGCAGTGGTATACCCGCAATCACACCCTGGCCTGTGTAGTGCCCGCTCTGTTTATTGCCGGGGCCATTATAACTTTCCTGTCCCAGGCCTCGGTCATGCGCTATTTAGGGCCCACGGCCAACAAATTCCTGGCCTACTCGGTGGCCTCGGTTTCCGGCTGCATCCTGGCGGTGTGTTCCTGTAGCGTGCTGCCCATGTTTGCCGGCATTTACAAACTGGGCGCCGGCTTGGGTCCGGCCTCGGCCTTTCTGTACAGCGGCCCGGCCATTAATATTTTGGCGCTGTTCCTCACCGCCCGGGTGCTGGGATTTTCCCTGGGAGTGGCCCGGGTCCTCGGGGCGGTGGTTTTTGCCTTTGTCGTGGGCCTGCTGATGGAGGCTTTTTTTCATAAGGAAGTCAAAGCCAAGGCCGCGGTGGCCCTGCAGATGCCTATACCGGAAAAACCCCGGCGGCCGTTGTGGCAGACCACTCTCTATTTTATCTGCCTGGTGGCCTTTCTGGTCTTCAGCGACTGGTTCAATCCCGGCAATGTGGTGATTCATCTGCGCGACGGGGAGCAGGTGCAGGCCATCGTCATGGAGGAAATGAAAGACGAAATCGTCTTCCAATTGGAGCAGGACTGGCAGGGCCATCCGGCCGGGGAGCAGATCACCCTGGAAAAATCCGCCATTGACCGTCTGGAAGAACCCCAGACCTGGGTCATCCAAATTCTGCAGATCAAATGGTATCTTGCCGGGCTGATGGGTCTGCTGGTCCTGCTCATGGTGTGGCGCTGGTTTGCCGCCGCGGAGGTCAAGGAATGGTTATACAATACCTGGGAATTTACCAAGCTGCTCGTGCCCTTGCTCTACGGCGGCGTGTTCGTCGTCGGTTTTGTCGGCTACCTGCTGCCCGCCAAATATGTCGCCGCCCTGGTCGGGGACAACAGTATCAGCGCCAACTTCGTGGCCAGCGTGATCGGGGCCTTCTGGTATTTCGCCACCCTGACCGAGATTCCCATCACCCAGACCCTGATCAAGCTGGGCATGGCTCCGGGGCCCGCGTTGGCCCTGCTGCTGGCCGGGCCGGCGCTGTCGCTTCCCAATATGCTGGTGCTGATCAAGGTCATGGGCTGGAAAAAGACCATGGCATTCTGTCTGATCATTGCGATTATCGCCACCGCCACCGGGATGCTCTACGGCCACCTGGTGGGCTGAGGCAAGATATTAAGGAGGTCAACATGAAAAAATTGCAGATTCTGGGGCCGGGCTGCATCAAGTGTATCGAACTCGGCAAGCGCACCGAGGAGGCCGCCAAATCTTTGGGCCTGGATTATGAGTTGGAGAAGGTCACCGAGCTGAACCAGATCATGGCCTATGGGGTGATGATGACTCCGGCCCTGGTGGTGGAAGGCGAAGTCAAGGTAGTGGGCCAGGTGCCCGGTGTAGAGGAAATCAAAAAAATGATTCAGTAATTCTACAGGGGCTTCAACCAGGATCTTGGGGGGCTCCGGGGAGGGACAAGATGTTACTGGAGCATATCACTAAATTTGACATTTTCCGGCCCAAATGTGATTCCACCAAGGAGGTGTTGCACGCCATTGCTCAGGTGGAGGAAGATATTTCTCCGACTTTACCTTACCTCAACGCCGAGTTGGGGGGCTGGGATTACGACGCCCAGAATCAAAGCCTCCTGCTGAAACTTTCCGCTGGTAAATGGGTCACCTTACACCCGCATGAGATTGCCATTCGCGGGGCCCGCGACCAGGAGGAGGCCCACGCCCTGCTGGAATGGATCAAGGGGCAGATCAATGAGATTTATGGGCGCCGGGAGCAAATCACCCCCCGCTACAGCAGCCAGGCGGGGCTCAAGGTGATGGAAATCTTGAAACTCCTGCCTATGACCAACTGCAAGGCCTGCGGTTATGCCACTTGCATGGCTTATGCCGCGGCCTTGCGGGAAGGTGAAATCCCCCTCAACGGCTGTCCGCCCCTGTGGGAAGAAAAGTATCGGGAGAAGCGGGAAAAGCTCCAGCAATATTTAGAAAGCTTCGGCTGGCGGGCAGTGGATGAGTTATAAGACTCGGAAACATGGATAATTGGGGAAATATTATTATCTGAGGAGGAAGGCTAATGTTTGATATACCAACCTGGGTGTTCGAGTTTCATGGTCATAAATGCCCGATGATGCCTTTGGGCTATCGGATGGGGGCGTTGGCCCTGAAGGTATTGGAAGAGGACCGAATGCCGGATCACGGTCTGTGGGTGGTGTCGGAAATGGGAGTCCGCCATCCGCAAGGCTGTCTTAATGATGGCTTGCAGGCCGCCACTGGCTGCACATACGGCAAAGGGTTAATCCGGCGTCTGCACTATGGTAAGTATGCGGCCATCATCTTTCATCCCCAAAAAACCGCGATACGGATTGTTGTCAAGCCGGAATACATCGACACCATGCATCACAATGCTGCGGAATTCTTTAATTACCGTCAGAAAGGCTTGCAGCCTTCCCAAATCCCGGAAGAGGTTGCTGATCGTGCCATCCAGCCAATCCTGGAAGCCAGCGACGATGAAATGTTTATTATACAGAATCTGCCTGGCTTAAAGCTGCAAAAGCTGTTGGGCTCCTGGCAGCGAGCTAAATGTGATAAATGTGGCGAATATGTTTTTGAACTTTATGTCCGGATCAAGGATGGCCAGGATCTGTGTATTCCCTGTCTGGAAGAAGATTGGGAACCATACAATGAACCGCCGGTTAGACTGGTGAAAACTTGATCATGGGGCTAGTAGGGTGCTGTGCCTTTACCCCTCACACTAGCTAAAGCCGGGGAGGACCAGCGTGTCACTTCCGATTCAGATATTGTTGCTGCTGTTTTTTCTTTTTTTAACCGCTTCCCTCATCTTTTCTATGCTAGGGCAAGGAGGTGGGGCCTTTTATGTCCCGATGTTGGTGGCACTCTCCATACCCTTTTATATAGCTGCCACCACCAGCCAAGTGCTCATCATAGTGGTGTCTTTTTCCTCTATGCTGGTTTTTGCTAAAGCCCGGACGGTGGACTGGAAGCTGGTGCTCCTGATCGAACCACCCACAAATCTGGGGGCGTTTTTCGGTGGCTATTTATCCCCTTACTTCCCTGATTATTTTGCCAAGTTATGTTTTGCCGCAGTGCTGCTGTTCGGGGCCTATTATATGTATAAGACCCCTAAAAAACATGTTCGGCGATTTCCCTCGAAGCACTGGTGGCACTGGCACCGCACTCGGGTCGCAGAGGAATACACCATAAATGTGATCATTCTGCTGCCGGTGATGCTTCTGGCCGGATTTGTGGCGGGCATGCTGGGGGTGGGAGGAGGGTTGATTAAAGTCCCCGTTGTAGTTTTACTGGGTGGAGTGCCGATGATTATTGCCGTCGGCAGTTCTTCCCTGATGGTGGGAGTCACGGCTCTTACCGGCTTCGTTGGCCATATGTTGCGTGGCCACTTTGATCCCCGTCTCACCGCCGTGCTGGCTGCCGCGGTGTTGATTGGCTCCCAGCTCGGGCCGCGGTTTGCCATCAAAACCGATCGTACCCGACTGGGCAAATATTTTGCTCTATTATTACTGGCTATTGCCATCTGGTTGATTTACGGCGTAATCCGGGAATATTATCCGGATCTATGGTTAGGCATACTCCCCAGGTTGAGCCACCGGCTGTAAGATGTGGAAATCCAGGGATCAATAAGCCCAAATAACAAGGGAGAAATAAGGCTGCGTAACAGGATGTTGTCGTTTAACTTGCTCTTTGTACCATTCTTGGCCGTAATGGTGATTTTTCTGTCCTTTCAGATCACCCCTGCCCAAACTGCTGAAACAGATGTTTCAGGGATAATTGAAGTAAAGGAAATACATTTATCTCAAACCCCAGCTCTGGGCCTCAAGATAATGAGGAACGCGAAGTCGCCCGCCGCCATCATGATCAAGGCTCCCAAAGGATTCGCGGTTTGCGCGCCTTTTAATCTCCAGACTATGCAAGCCCACGTAATGTCAGCAGTTATGTTCAAGGATGTCAAATCCATTGAACAGGCCCTGGCGGCAAAAGTAGTGGACGCCACTTCTCAGGCGAAAGCTCTGG
>JAFDGA010000058.1 GCA_019309545.1 Deltaproteobacteria bacterium | reverse complement strand
ATCGTCAAAGACTTCTTCGCCCATAGCCTCGTCGTAGAGCTCTTCGGGATCACCGAATCGCCCCTCCCGGAGTTCCTGGGCCATAACCGGAAGACAGCTTGCGGATCTAAGCTGCAAGCCGATCGCCTGAAAAACATGGAATGGTCGACTATCAAGAAGACAGCGGCGACGGACAATGTCGAGGATTTTTCTATAAAACCGCATTTCTTCAGCATTTCTTCAGGGGAATACTCGACCGTCAGGACGAGTGGATCACGTAAAGGACGGTTTTCTCTGACCTGTACCCTTCTTGTTCTATTTACGTAACTGCCTAAAAGATTAAGCTTCTCGGCGAGATCCTGGCATTTCGCCAGCTGCGCTTTATCAGAGTGATCCAGGAGTTCAAGCTTCTCAAGAAATTGCTTAAACAAAGGCGATTGGCTGATGAAGCGGCTGTTTTTCATGCCTTCAACTGCTGCTGCCAGCAACGATTTATCCGGCGGAACCCGGGCCAAGGCGTTCCCGGCTTGCACGGCCGGACGATTAGCTTCAAGGAGTTCCTCGAACATACCATGCGTCTCAAAAAAGCTCTCGTCGATCAGGCGAAGCAGGCTATGCAGGTCGGTGTTGCTGTTGTTGACGGGCGTAGCTGAAACACATAGAACCGCACCCGCATTTGCGGCAAGACATTCGCCGAGATGAAAGGTTGTTGTCGCCGGGTTCCGCATGTAATGCGCTTCATCGAAGATCACCATGTCGAAAGGCTCATACCCCAAATCCCAATGACGAAGTTCACGTAGGAAGGATGTTTTCACTGACCCAGGTGGCTCCATATCCGGTGGCTCGTCCAACAGCCGCAATTCAGCTCTCGGGGGACGTAACCCGGTATAGGTAGCAATCAAAACGAAGGATTGGCCCGGCCCCATCATCCTTAATTCCATGATTTCTCTTTCTAGATCTGAGAATCCCACGATCCTGGCATCCAGTAGGAATTTGCTGCGGAGTTCCTCGCGCCACTTTTCGGCAAGAATCTTTGGGCAGACAACCAGCAGTCTTTCCGCCTGGCGCCTAGCCTGCAGTTCCATCCAGATAAGAGCAGACTCGATTGTTTTTCCCAGACCGACCTCATCGACCGACCTCATCGGCGATGATCAGCCTCTCTGTGGGAGAGTTAATGAATTTGAGGACTGGTTTGAACTGGTAAGGGTAGAAATCGATCTGAGCCGCCTCCATCGAGTAGATTACCTCGTAGAGGGTACCCTTGAGCTTTTCATAAGTAATCAACCGTTGAAGATCTCGGGTCTTTCCGAAATGCCCATCGCGCAGACGCTCTTCTATCGTCCCTTGTCCAATTTTATGTCTCGCCTCCAGGCAAGCCAGAGGACGAAAACTAGTGCCGCCGCCGGGATAGGACAACTGCACCATGATGTGAGGTCCTGCCACGTTCCAATTGCCGGTGTATTGCCCAGGCTGGGCAGGATTGTTGCGGTCAATCACCCAATCTCCGGGAGAGAAGGGAATATCTCCGTTATGGTTTTTTTCATTCATAAATATCTCTTTTGGTTCCTATTCGATATTCACGCTCCCAGTCAGGCCAAGATCTTCGAGTATTTGCTTAAGATCATTTTCGAAGCTGGGTGCCATTTGCCCATCGACAGTTACGGCAAAATGAATTCCAATCTTGAGGTCGGAGCCGCTCCGCAGTTTTGGCAATACCTTCGTTCCCAGTCGATTCCAGATTTCGGGCGGCACATTTCCAAAAATACGGAATGTCCTTTTGGTGGCTCCTGGTGCTGTTTCTGGCTCGGGCTCCAGACGTGGCTCAGGGGTCGGCTTGGGCATTGGTGTGGGGCCCGGCTCAGGCACACCAACCGGCACGGCCTTAAGAGCCCTGGCCTTGGCCTGCAAGAGCAAGAAAACGCCGGACTCAAAGGTAACCTCCACCGGATCAATAACTTCATTGAACAAGACGCGTTCATAACCGCCATCTGGCTTTAGATTAGAAGCCAGCCCAAAATCACCTCGGGAAACGAACTCAACAATCTTGTTGCGCAATATGGCGTCCGGGTCCAAAAGGCGCGTCAAGGAGCCGTTCAGAAAGCTCTGGCGAAGGCTGGCTAAGGGCCAGGCGCCGGCATCTTTTAGGGCTGGAGGCCAGTTCCGCTCGATATAGCCCGCCCCGACAGATTCATTCAACAGGGCCTGTGATTTCAGCGCCGTGATCACCCGCCCGCAAAGGGTTTCACTGCCGCTGGAATGCCCAGCACCAAGGTCAATGGTCTTAAGTCCGTCAGGTTCCTGATTATCGGCGATGACCACAAAACGATAACCGCCCCATACCTCATCTTTAGCCATTTCTTCCGCATCAGCTACCTTTGACTGAATCTCCGCCCGGTCAGCCCGGTCAAAATCCCCACCCAGGGTTCCCTCGGCGATTTCCTTGGCCACTCGCTTCCAGGCGAGCCAAAGCTCGACCTTCGCCCGTAAGTCGCGGCCAGGTTTTTTAAGGCACCATACGAGGGCTCCAGGATAAAGCCGCGGCGATTTACCTCGCTGCTTGGTCCATTCGGCAATCTGCTGGCGCTGCGCCCCTTCTCCCGTCCAACCGGACCCCGGATCGACGATAACCAGGGTAAGTTTCGGCGTGTCCTGAACAGCGGTGCCTTCCGACGGAAACAGCACCAGCGGGATACTGACGCCCCGTTCAAACTCTTTTTTGATAAGAGACCGCATGGCCGGTTTAATCTCGGACTCCTCATCCAGAGAGGCCCGCCGGTCGTTGACGACTTTCTTGATGGTCGGCTGATGGCTAATCTTGAAGCCATCTGATCCCACCCGCCTAATGAAATATGATTTGGCTTCGAGTGTAAATGCTGCCGTGTCCACCGAGGTGGTATCAACTTCCGGCTCGCCCAGGGCAAAACGTAGCTCTGGCAAATGCGCTATCTTATCGATCTGACCGCCTGAGGACTCGAAGAGAATCGCCGTGCCGACGCGGCGGTGAATGTTTCGTAAGGCTCCCTTGGTATCCGCATCCAGAGCCCGGGCGTGGGACTGTGCCCCCGAAATATCGGAGTCGATGGCGGCCATTAAGCGAGATTCACCTAATTGCCCCAACACCACGCTTCGGAATTCCGGTACCTCCAGTGGTGCAGACCCGAGGGTGATCAGCGGCTCCCGTCGAGCCTCAGTGAACCCGGTCCGGTAAGCCCAGGAAATCCACTGGGCCAGCATGGCCAGCGTCCCGCGCGTCTGTTGATACTGGGATAGCGCCTGCCACTTACGCTGAAAAACCGATAGCGTCGCGGGGTGGAAAGGGTAGCAGACCTCAAAGCGGCTGCGCAGGTATTCCCTCGCCTTGGCCTCTGTGGTGGCGCTGTTCACCGCCGTCCATTCCGATGGCAGTTGCGCCCGCCGCTCAAAACACCAGTCCGCGTAGCTCTTCGAGACGTTTTTGCGGATGCGGTCGCTGCCGATGTCATCGAACAACCGCCGGCGGACCACCTCGCTGATCTCGGTCTCGTCATTGGCGATGAGATCTTTGGCTACCCGGCGGACGACTCTGGTGATCTTCTCCTGCCACTGCAGGTCCCAGTCGGTCATTTCCACCTGGCTGCGCGGCAGGCTGATAATCGCCACCCCATGCGTCGTGCCGGTAGTGGCCACGGTCAGGTTCTGGATAAAGGCATAAAACTGCTCGGCCAGGCCGCGATGGCGGTTCAGGAAGTTAAGCACCTCGTCAAAAAGCAACAAAACCGGCCAGCCCGCGGCCTTAAAGACGCGGTTCAGAGCTTCTGTTCCGGGTGGCGTGGTCTTGGCTGCCGGGCCTAGTTCCCTGACGCCTGCTGCTCCGGCCAGTTGCCAGGCCACATCAATCCAAGGGGTCTCTCTGCCCTCCTGCGGATCCCAGGCGTTACCCACAAAAGCGGCGACTTTGGCCTGGGGAACGGTTCTAAGGCCCGTGTCCTGGATCAGGGCGTCAATACCTGGATACTCGATGGCCTTGGCCCCATTGGCGGCCATATGGTAGAGTGCTGTCAACGTGTGCGTCTTGCCGCCGCCGAACTGTGTGATAAGGGTCAGGACTGGTGCGGTATTGGCCGTCTCACCTGCTAGCCGCCGGAGCACCATCCCGGCGTGCTCCCGCAGCGCCCGCGTAAAACAGGTCCGGGCAAAAAACGGTTCCGGCTCCCGGTAGTCTTCTGGGGCGGTTTTGGCAATGACCTGCTCCAGGTGAATGGCAAACTCATCCGGGTTGAAAGACCGGCCCTGGCGGACCTCTTGGCGCGGTGTGGCTATCTTGTACCAAGGTTCCATGAGCACACCCCTGTCAACGTCATTTAGAGCTCGGAAGATTCGTTATCCCCCGCGAGTTGCTTTTCCAGTTCCTCCAACGGGGGCAGAATTCCGCTGATCGCCTGCCGTAATGGTTTAATGTCTCTTGCCACCATCTGCCAAATCTCTTGAATACTTATACCCTCATACTGATGAATTAAAACGTCACGCAATCCTGCCAATTGGCGCCAGGGAATGGTAGGGTGGGAGGTCCGGTAGTCATCGGGAATCCGTTTGATGGCCTCCCCGATGACTTCGAAATTTCGGATCACCGCATCCTGGGTCCGGACATCGGCAAAAAAGGCGTCTCTCCCTTCTTGGGTATACTCCAGAATTCGATCAATCCGCTCCAAGATCTGGGCTAAATAAACCCGCGGGTCTTTTTTCATAAGGGTCGCGCCTCCTTCAAAATTCTCCGACGCAACAGCCAATAGAGTCCATCTTCCGAAACCACATCTACCTTTACGCCGAGCAGATCCTGAAGCTCCAGGGTCAAAGCGCTCAGATCCAACAAACTGCGATCTTCGGCCATCTTGACCAACAGATCAATATCGCTCCCCGGCACCGCCTCACGACGGATCACGGAACCGAATACCCGAACATCATTGGCTCCGTGTTTGGCGGCCAGGGCCAGGATGGCCTGGCGTTTTTCTTTCAACAGCTTTTCAATAGTCATGGTTACATACCTCCCTCTGCTACCTCGGGACGGCCAGGAGCATGGCGTCGAGCAGGCGCTTCTCCTCGCTGCCTTTAGGATACAACGCCGAGAGGGCGTTGGCCAGGCGCAGGAAGTCCGGGCCGCGATCTATTTCGGTCTTAATCAGGGTCCGCAAGGCGTTGGCCTGGCCGCCGGCCTGGAGCAGCATGGCGGCGTGGACCCGGTCCAGGGTGGTCGCCCCCGCCTTGGTTACAGCTTCAGCCGTCAGGCCGGATCCGATTCGCCCCCGTTTGCGACCGGAGGTTTTGGGTGGGCGCTGCTTGGCCACCTCGGGGAACAGCCACAGTTGCACGTCCTTGGTGGGTTCGTGCATGATCCAGTCGGCCACGGCGTTGGCTCCGTCCTGGCCGAAGAGTTGCTTGGCCCGCTCGGACACGGCCAGGAGCCGCACCACCCCTTTTTTTGTCTCGATGACCCGGCCCTCCCACCTGGGGAGATCAATGCCCAGCGGTTGCGCAAAACGGCGGACCACGTCGAACACCAGGCTGTAGCCCTTGGCTTTACCCTTCGGAGCGGCTTCCTCCTCGTCCTCGTCGCCGACCGCCTCTTCTCCCTCTCCCTCTGGGAGAGGGCTGGGGTGAGGGCGAGGGTCATTGCCGTTGGTACTCTGGAGCGTCCACAGGAACAGGGCGGTCAGCCGGGCGTCTTCTTCCAAACCGCCCTTGATTCCCTCACCCCGCCTTCGGCTCCCCTCTCCCAGAGGGAGAGGGGCTAAGTTAATGCCTTCGTCTCCCTCTCCCTCTGGGAGAGGGGTTGGGGGTGAGGGTTCATCGGTGCCCAGCACCTGCTCCAGGGCGGTGCGGCCCACCACCTCCCAGACCTTCTCCAAATACTCGGCGAGGGTAACTTCCCGCCCCTCGGCGGTCTCAACCTTGGTGTAGCGGCTGAAAATTTCCAGGGCCGGGCCGATGCAGGCAAAGACTAGGTCTGCGCCGCGGACGCCTTCTGACTGGAGGCGCTCCATCCAATCGCCCACCCGTCTGGGGAGTTCCCGCAGCACCTCCGCCCAGTCGCCCACCCCGGCATCCTTGGGGCGGGGACGGCAGACGAGGTGGACGCTGGTGGCCAGGGCGGCGACTTTCCGTGCATTAAACCGATGCCCCATCTCAGTCGCAACAGGCCAGGAAGTCACGATAACCCAACCTGCGTTCATCATCCCTGTAAGTAAAGCTTCCCAACCTTCCGTTGTCTTATGGGCAAAAACAACGCATCCAATGCCCTTATCCTCCAAGACACTTACCCCTTTGGCGAAGGATTCCTCCACGCCTTCTTCAAAATCTTTACTTGTTTTGGGTTTCTCCTCCTCTCCTGCCACAGTGGTTACTGTTAACTCTTGTCTCTTGGGGACAAGAGGATTTTTTGAATCATTTATATCTTTCAATAGCGGGTGATTGGGCAGAGCTCTCTTCAGCCAAACGAAAAAAAAGTCAGACAAATCTGCATAGGCCACAGCGTCATAATAGGGAGGATCGGTAAACCAAATATTCGCGCTGTCTGTGGGGAGGGGAGATAGTCTTGCATCTGATTGTTGAACCTGTCCAATCTCCCAGTTTGAACCAACTTTTTGAAGAGTTGTTATAATGTTTTGAAGAGTTTGATCAAATCCCCCACTTGAAGATGATGTAGGAACCCCTTCAGCAAAATCCCACATTGCTGGTAAATCGTGACGCGTGAAGATCGACCTGGGACATTCGGCTACGGGCTCCCATCTACAATTGGCGGTAACCAACTCAGCAAATTTGGAAAGCATTAGAGCACATAACTCTGACAGCCCAGGGAATGTGTGATTTTTAGTCTGGCAGGCAATAGCTCTGCATAGCGACGTGAGGCTTACGGTTTGTCGGGCGGTATAGTAATTGCTCCAGTTTTGCATACCGTAAACGCGAGGTGATTGGATTGATCTATGACCATGTCGCCAAGGAAGGGGTTCATCCGGTACCGGGCAGAGGCCCGGTCGGCCGCCCCGTTCCCAGTCTTCCAGAATCTCCTTGAGCCGCTGCTGGGCTTTCCAGACGGCCTGGTAGTCCTGCGCAGTGGGCAGGCGGTATTGACGACCCTCACCCCTTGCCCCTCTCCCA
>JAFDGA010000057.1 GCA_019309545.1 Deltaproteobacteria bacterium | reverse complement strand
CGCTCCCAATTCGGCCAAAATCAGGGGTTTCAATTGGTTCAAGCCTTCCACTAAGGTGAGGTGGCCCAAGAGCTGGCGGGGGGTGAACATATCGCAGAACCGAGGCATGCCGTAATAAATGGGCCGATTGTCGTTGCCTTCCGGGAATTTCTCCGTCGGGATCAGGCCCTGGGCCTCCCATTGCGGCCATTTTTCCTGGAGGCGCTGCTCCGCGGCCTTCAGGGCGGCCAGGTCCCGCTCGTTGGGGGGTCGGAAGAAGCGCACCTTGCGGGTTCTGATTTGCCCTTTTTTGGGGCCGCTTTTATACCGCTGGGGCTGGCCGTGTTTATCCAGCACCGGCTCGAAGCGCACCGCCACCACACAGTAGAGCCGATCCTGCCATTGTCCCAGAGGCGATTCGCCGCGGGCCTGGGCCTTGATCTCGGTGTCGGCAATCGCCTGCCGGCAATGGACACAGGTGCCCTTGCCGTCCTTCACCGCGCCTGCCGGCAATGGACACAGGTGCCCTTGCCGTCCTTCACCGTGGCCAGGTTGGGGTCTTCCCCTTCCGGCCCTCTGCCCTGGGTAACTCGGTAGGTCTCAAAGCGCACCTTTCCTTGCCGGGCCCGGCCGTCGGTAATGATCTTCACCCCCCATTGATCACCTTCCTCCTTGGAGAGCCAGCAGGAGTTGAGCAGCGGCGCCTCCCCCCGGCAGTGGGGACAGGTCACCTGGCGGCAATAAATAAAACCGTCAAGCTTTTCTTTCTGATCAACGAACTGAGGCAATATCTCTGGGCACTCCTTTAAAAATTCATGCAATTCCTGACGCTGGACTTCCGGCAAGAATGAAGCTGGAAAGAATTTTTCCATTTGCTTTACCATGGGAAGCCGCAACTCTTTACCAAATCGTTCGATCTCGGCAGCAAGCTCAATACCGAATCTGGCTGGATAATCCAGGGTGGCATGGAGGATAACCGCTGCCACCGGGTTAAGTTCATTGGCGATCATCCGATAACCAAGTCTTAAGGCTTCAAAGGGGATTGAGCCTCCACCCGCGGTAGGGTCTAAGATAGTCAGGTCAGCAGTCTGATACTCTTGCATGGCAGTATAGGCTCGATTATAGCCATACTTGTCCTCGGAAGTCCGTATGCCTAACGATTTCTCTAATAAAATTCGATCGTTGGCCCCAGCCGGATCACCCATGGTCCTCGTTATTTCAAGTCTGTCGTCTGGGGTGGGGAAAGGCTCCGGCAGCAGTTGGCTCTCCTTCTCCCAGTGCAACAGTATCGGATCTTGAGCCAGATTCGGGTTACTGATTTTTATTTGTCCGATTAGATTAATATTTTCCTGGCGACGCTGGTTTTCCTTAGCAAGCGCCCTCAAAACTACCGCATCCACCGGCAGCACTTCTCCCCCTTGGCCGTCCGGTATCACCTTTGCCAGGAGATTGCCGTTCAGCGTCCAGGGCTGGCCGTTGACCAGGGCCTGGACCTTCTCTATCCCTAAGCGGCGCACGAAGAGTTCGGGATCATAATCAGCGGGCAACAGCGAGGCCAGGATGGCGGCCCGGCTGGGGGTCAGGGGCCGCCGGGCCCACCAGACATGCAAATAATAAAGGGGCGGTAAGGCGGAACTGGCACCTCTCTCCCGCTGCGTTTCCGCCCCGACCTGGTGGCATGGGAAGCCGTGTTCGATGAGCCGCTGATCATTGGGGGCCATGTTGTGCTCCTCCAGAGAGGTCAACTTGACTGCCTGACTCATAGATCATGTTGCCGTTTAAACTCTTCCCAGGAAATCTAGTCACCTCGGGCGACAGCTTCTTCTCCAGCCTGCATGGCGGTCCAATCTTCCGGATTCAAAATCTCAGTATCATACTCTTCTTCCAGCCGTGCATCAAAGGTATGCACAATCTTGTAAAACAACTCTCCATCCGGCCCCTGCAAGATTACCTTAATTTTATTAAGGAGTTCATCCAGCATTGTAGTCATAGACAATTGCCCCAAAATAACTGATAGTTATTCGGACACCACCTCTTTCCCTACCAAGAGGGTAAAAAACTAAAATTTATGGTAAGCCCGGCTCCGGGGCCGGATGGCCAGAACTTCTATGAGTCGGCGGCCTTCGTCGAGGTGGTAAATGATGCGCCAATCACCCACTCGCGAATAACGTTCTCCCTCACCCATAACCAACTTTTTCGATGTCCTGGGATTTAAGGGATTTTTGGACAACTCCTCTAACCGCTTGAGTATCCGCTGTTCTACCGAGTGATCCATACCAGAGAGATCCTTGATCGCATCCTTGGACAGAAGCAGCTTATAGCTCACAGCCTTTTGCCCTGGCGGTATTCTTCCAGGGTTAGACATTCCCCTTGCTGGATCTGCTCTTTGCCTCTCTGAATGGCTGCTTTATCCTCGTCGCTGAGCACTTGATCCTGGTAATCGCCACACCTGTCAAACAGCATTTTCACAATGCCGGTGAAGAGGTCACGGTCTGGCCCGGCGATGATCACCTTTATTTTCGTCATTAAATCCTGATCGAGTGACGTGTTGGTTTCCATCAGAGGCACTCCTATCATCTGTGGCATTGGTCAGTTAATAATGATCAATGGCAACTCCAAGCCGAGGAGATCGTCAAACCACCTATCCCGAGGTTCGTAAGCGCTCCAACATCTGGCTAACCGTCGCATCTCCCGGCTGGCCCGCCAGCATGATTCTTAACCCGGATATGGCCCAGCGGTTGGCATCGGGGCCGAAACTGGTGATCCGGGACAGCAGATAAGCTGCTTCTTCCCGCGTGAAACTGGCGACCCGCCGGGTGAGGAGTTCCACCCGGTCCAATTCCTTGACCCGGAGTTGCAGGCGGAAAATCAGGCCGAGCTTGGCACCCGCCTCTTCATCCAAGGGCAGGCTAAGTTGCCGGCGCAGACCATCCTGAGTAAGATAGCGTTGCAGTTCCAGAGGGATATCGGCCTGGTCTCTTACCTTGGCGACAATCTGCCGCAGGACCGGCAAAGCGCGGCGCTGCGCCTCGCCCCAGATATGCCCGATTTCCACCAGAGTTTTTTTCCGGGGCAGAGGCGACGGGCGCCGGCGCTGGTTATTGCCCTCGCCGATGAACTCCCGGCGTTCCTTGACCACCAACACCGGGGGCGGATAATCCTGCCAGGCGGTAATCCGAAGTGTGAAAGGTGCCCGGGATAAAAGAGGGGCCAGATACTCCTGGTAATGAGCCAGAAGATCAAACCGCGGTTTCCGGTTAGCCGGTTTTGCCATACCGGGGTCCGTTCAGCTTTTTTTGAGTTCTTGAATAAATAAGCAAGATTCGTCGGGATTGTCAATCTCCAGGTCCGCTTCCGTGGCTGCCCCCGGCTGGACCAGACCTCCCAGAATATCAAAAAATTCATCCAACTGCTTCATACCCTCTGGAGTTACATTCTCCAGGGTCACCCGCAGCCGGGCGCCAGGGGGAATTTCTAAATCCACCAGATCCAGGGCGCGGATGGTGGATTTGGCTCCCTTGGCATACAGGCTGCCCAGGCGGGAGAGCAGGGGAAGGAGGCGCTGGGCGCCCTCTCGCCCTGACAGAGTAAAAGTCTGGGGTGTGACATCCAGCCAGCCGCGTTTGGCAACTGTGGCAGGGGGCACTAAAATCGCGCCAGGGTCAACATTGACTACCATAACGCCCCGACCAAAAATAAGGTCGGGAGGTTTTTCGGTCTGCTCCGGGGTCCCTTGGTAAGATCCGATTTTGCCACTCTTCAGGAGATCTTTGATCTCAGCGTCGATGATTTTATTATCCACCTGGCCATAATGGTCCTGCAACCGGGTCTTGACCTCCTCTACCTTGACCGCCTCGCCCTGCTCCACAGTCCGATAGATGATTTCCTTGACTTTCTCCTTATCTACCGCGCCAGGCCCCCAACCTCTCTTATTGGCCCCTGGCAAGGTGATCAGACACCAGCCCTCTGCGGAGAGATCGAGAGCAAAGGGCAAGTCTCCGGTATCCCGGCTGTAAAATTCCTCCGGTTTGACGCTCTCCCCGCTGGCCAGGCGGAACAAGCACCAGGTGCCGCGGCTGACTCCCGCCCTGATAATCTGCTCGAAAAGGGCGGGACTTTCCAATACCGGCCAATGACGCTGCTGGGCAAAATTAGTCCGCAGGCTAGCCAAACTAGGAGTCTCAGTATTTTCAAAAAAGAGCTTGCCTAAAGCTACCAGTCTTTCAGAGGTGGCGGCCACCTCAGGGGTTAAGAGTTCTCCTTCCTCGATGAGTGCCTGGCGAACTTCTTCAATGACTCCAGCTCCCCCTTCTCCGGGACCCGCTTTAATTTCGCGATGAGCAATATAACCGGAGGCTGATGGATACCAGAGGGTATCATAAGCCTGGGTCATTGCCGTAATTAATCCATGTTCCCGTTCCCTAAGCTTGGCTTTGAATTCCGTCTCCACCAGGCGGGCGCTGGTGATGCCATAATTTTCTGGTTTGGCCTCCAGTCGGCGCATGGCCAGAACCGTGCGCGCCAGTCCCTCCAGGCGATTGAGCATCTCGGTGGCTCTGTTTGTCCTGTCCTCACCCCAGGTTTCGGATGACTCCCGCACGGTTTGCGGGACCAGCAAAAAGACCAGATTCTGGTTGAAGCGAGGACGGTTGGGACCTACGGTCAGAAAAAAGTTTTCGGCCTTAACTTCCTCGGCGTCGAGGGCGACCATACCCAGAACCGGCTTTTTGTCGGTATCGGGAAGGTGTTCTGGTAATGAAACATCGTGAACCACCTGGAAGGTTTGCTGCTGGCGGGTGACTACCTTCCGGGCCGCGGCCGCCAATTCTGCCTCGACCTGGTCGGTAGTCAAGGCTCGGCGGATCTGGTCCAAGACTTTATTAATGGAAGGCTCCAAACTGGCGAAGTAGCGACCATGTTGAAAGCGCAGATATAGGGGACCTTCCTCAATATCCTCAATTTTCTGTAAAGCCATTGTAATTTGTGGAGGGGTTAAGTCTGGAAAGGCAATGTCGAAGATTGCGTCAGCTTCAGTTACGCCAAAATATTTAGAGTCCAACCCTTCCGAACGACCGACCAGGCTATGTAAGAATACTGTTTTCCAGGTATACTCATACAAAGGATATCCTAAGGGATGAGGGTTTTTCTGGTCGGCCATTTGGGCATAGCTCCGGCCCAGGCTTAGGGTGCCGGAATCAGGGCCGCCAACATCGGCGTTAAGAATAGGAAACAGATCGCTTCCGGCCGTTCGCCCCAGAATCTCATCCACCATCCTTGAATCGGTTAAGGGAATGTGACAGGTGTGAATCATGGGGATCTTGAGGCGCTGATGCCAAATGCTGCGGGTCACCAGCGCCAGCGTTCGTAATACACCCCTGGTCCCCTGAAAGTTCTCGATAGTGGAAACCTTTTCGGTGAGAAAGCGGATGAATGTGGGATGAAAGGGATAGTGGGCTACCATGATCTCGCGAAAATCAACCTGTGAGGCTCGAGTCGGTAAGGCAGAGGCATGGCTTTCGTACATTTTCATATAATCCGCGGCGGTTTCCTCTGCCGCCTGGGGATCAATGAACTCAAACAACCTTTTGGCAAGAATACGGGAAATTTCTGCAGCTTGAATTGGAACTATCGTGGTGGCATCCCGAGCTGCCACACTACGGATGTCTTTTTCGGCTCTTTGAGTCAAGGCGATGACTTCTTCCTCATCAATATCTTGGCCTTTGACTTTGGAGACTAAATTTTTCAGCCTTTCGGTTTCTCTGGCAAAGGCATCGGTAGCACTTGCCAAAGTAAGAACTACGGCGATTCCTGAATGGGTTCTGGCATATCCATGTAAGGCCAAAAGAAAGGCTGCCAGGTTGGCGGCGCCATCTGGACGAGCAGCCTGCAGTCGGACGGCATATTGGGCCAGCTCATCCATGATAATAAGAACCTTACGGTCTCCTAAGACAACATCAAAATAATCCTTCCCCGGAGCCGCATACGAGGTCGCATCGGCCTCGACCTCCCGGTAAAGGGGTTCTCCGCCAACTTGAAAAGCAATTTCCCCCCAGAGAGTATAAGGCAATAAGGCGGGACCTTTGGGTTTATGAACCGGCAATCCATCTCCGGCAATCCCTACCACTTTAACCTCACCGGGCATGGGTAGCATACTTGTGGGGATAATATCCTCAACCGCTGCGCAGAGTTCTTGCCCTTTATAACCAAGATGTGCTAGAGCAATAAGGATATGGGTTTTACCGCCCCCAAAGGCAGTTTCCAGGCGATGAATAGCGGGTACAGTATCATCTCCGGCCAGCCGGCCAAGTACGTCTGTTAGAATCAGCTTAAGATTTTCAGTGTGATAGGTAGCTTCCCGGAAAAATTTCAGTCCATCTGTATATACGGAGTGAATTATGCTAGTTCTTCCCTGATAATAATCCATCACCTGGCTGAGACTAGCAGTAAAAATCTCAGGGTTGAAAGTTCCCGAGATAATGTCATCGAGGGGCTTGCATGTTTGAAGAATGGATCGCATTGATACCTCGCCCTCCATAATGGGATGCTACACCATTTGGCTAATCTATTATAGCACTTAATGACTAGCTTCGTAAATGAATATAGCCAAGAAATATTATCGCTTCAGCCGCAAGGGATGTCGGACAAAAAAGCTGATAGAATTAAAAGAGCTCGCTCAATAATTGAAAATTTCCCCTTCTGGTTTTCAAAGGAATTAAAAAGGATTTAAACTACATAAAGCCCTACTCAGTTCTATGTCGATTAATTCTAAAAGGTCCTTCCGACTTTTCCGTGGGTGGAGATGTGATATAAAGAGTCCCCGAGGAGGGGATTCTGATGCGTGATACCGAGCTTTATAAACAAATTTTGGGCCTTGAAAGTCCCTGGTATGTTGTCAGAGTAGAGTTGCAGGTA